>JBKBQK010000121.1:0-4084 GCA_046292705.1 Candidatus Nitrosotenuis sp.
GGGCGCGGTGGTGAAGAAGCAGAATACCTAAGAAAAAACAAAATTAAATTTGAAATAATTCCTGGAATCACTTCTGGGATAGGTTCTGCAATTTATTCTGGTATACCATTGACGCATAGAAAATATTCATCATCTGTAGCGTTTGTAACAGGCCATGAAGATCCGCAAAAAACAAAATCACCTGTAAAGTGGAGACTGCTTGCCAAATCAGCTGAAACTATTGTGATTATGATGGGCTTGTCAAGAATTGGAGTAATTTCAAAGGAGTTGGTAGCAGGAGGCCTGCCAACTCGTACGCCTGTAGCGGTAATTCAAAACGGCACAACTGAAAATCATGGAATGATAGTTGGTACACTTGGGAACATTGCACAAAAAATTAAACAGCACAAAATTACACCCCCATCAATAATTATAATAGGAAATGTGGTAAAACTCCACAAGGCAGTGGGATGGAGAAAATGATCTCAGGAAAAACAATCGCAATTACACGCTCAAAAGAAGATTCTAAGGAATTCATCGACCTGGCCGCAAGAGAAAACGCCATACCGATGCCTATTCCTACAATCGAGCTTGTCAGCAAGGGCGACAAAATCGTAGACGAATTTCTGTCTGACATTGAAGAGTTCAACCCAGATTACTCTGTCTTTATGAGCTCAAAAGCAGTAAAACTTCTCTTCGATGTGGCAAAAAACAGTAACAAATACCAGCAACTACAGCTTGCCGTCGCAAACACAATGGTGATGGCGGTTGGACCAAAAACCAAGGAAGCGCTGGAAAAAGAAGGTATCAAGGTATCATACGTGCCAACAAAATATTCATCGGTTGGAGTTGGAGAATTGTTTACCAAGCTGAATGCAGAAGGAAAAAGAGTAATTGTGCCGCGTAGTGGCGCATCAACTGAATTCTTAGCAAAGCTTTTGCAAAAAATAGGCTTGGTAGTGAAAGAAAACTATCTTTACGACGTGCAGGCCTATTCTGATACTGCACAGTGGAAAGAATTCAAGGAGGCCTTTGCACACAAAAAAGTAGACGGAATTGTTTTTACCAGTGCGTCATCAGTTAAAGGGTTTTTTGAGATAATGTCTGCAGATTGTGATCCAAATGATCTAACAAAACAACTACAAAAATTGCAGATTGTGGCAATAGGACCATTTACTGCAGAAGAATTAAAAAAATTCAACGTTGAACCAAAAGTAGCTAATGTACATACAGTTCACGGTGCATTTGATGCAATGAAAAATATTTTTTCATTAGCTTGAGCTATATTAGCTATAGCTACTCCGACGAACAACTAGTAAACAGTGTATAATCTATTTATAACATAACAAAGCTTTGCACTCTATGGCCACAGAAAATCTGGAGATGGATTATTCAAAATATGATTTCAAAGATTCTACCGAGATGTATGTGCATCTATCCAAAAAGGGACTTTCAAAAGAAGTCATCAAAGAAATCAGCAAATTAAAAAACGAGCCACAATGGATGCTCGACTTTAGACTTCGATCCTACGAAGTTTTCATGAAAAAACCGATGCCAAACTGGGGACCGGATCTTGGAGCAATTGATTTTCAAAATATTTACTATTATGCCAAAGCTTCTGAAAAAACAGAAAAAAGCTGGGACGATGTCCCAGCTGAAGTCAAAAAGACCTTTGACAAGCTTGGCATCCCCGAAGCAGAGAAAAAATTCCTTGCAGGAGTCGGAGCACAGTACGAGTCTGAAGTTGTATACCACAACCTAAGAGAAGACTTGGCGAAAAAAGGCGTCATATTTTTGGATACAGACACTGCACTCAAAGAACACCCAGAAATCTTCAAAAAATATTTTGGAAAAGTGATTCCACCAGAAGATAACAAATTTGCTGCATTAAACAGTGCGGTTTGGAGCGGTGGCTCTTTCATCTATATTCCACCAGGAGTCAAAGTAGACATGCCGCTACAAGCATACTTTAGAATCAACGCGGAAAACATCGGGCAGTTTGAGAGAACACTCATCATAGCAGATGAGGGATCCGAAGTCCACTACATCGAAGGATGTACTGCGCCTGTTTACTCATCAGAATCATTACATTCTGCAGTAGTTGAGTTAATCGCACACAAAGGTGCAAAACTGAGATACACCACAATTCAGAACTGGAGCAGTGATGTGTACAATCTTGTGACAAAGAGGGCGTATGCATACGAAGGTGCAACGGTGGAATGGATCGATGGAAACATAGGAAGCAAAATCACAATGAAATATCCAGGAATCTACCTGCTTGAGCCAAGAGCACACGGCGAGACCCTATCAATTGCGTTTGCAGGAAAAGGGCAACACCAAGACACAGGAGCAAAAATGGTTCATTTGGCCCCAAACACTACGTCCAGAATAACCTCCAAGTCTGTCAGTCGCCTAAACGGCAGAACCACATACAGGGGACTGCTACATGTCGCAAGAGGAGCAACAAACGTAAAGGCATCGGTAAGGTGTGACGCATTACTTCTTGATGATACTTCAAAGACAGATACCTATCCATACATGGAAATAAATCAAGAGGACGCTACTGTGACTCATGAAGCAACAGTCGGAAAAATAGGTGACGAACAAATCTTCTACCTTATGACTCGCGGTTTCTCTGAAGAAGAAGCACTCACACTAATAGTGAACGGATTCATGGAGCCGTTCACAAAAGAACTTCCAATGGAGTATGCAGTAGAGCTAAACAGACTCATCAAACTGGAAATGGACGACTCTGTAGGATAACTCCCCCCAATCTATTTTTGTTGTAACATGCAAACGCTTGCCCTATCCACAATCACTCCTACTCATGTGGACGAGATATCTACAGCAAAAAATGAACCAGAATGGCTAAAGCAGTATAGAAAAAACTCGTTTTCGATTTATCAGAGCTTACCACCAGAAGTGTCTCCACTCTACAACAAATACACAGACGCAAAACGAATGGATCCAAACCAAGTCTCACTAGTCTTGAATTCACAAAATGCAATCTTTGACTCACTCAAGCCAAGGCTTGTCGAACTTGAATCAGAAAATCACATCATACAAACTGGCACCAACATTTTTCGCGTCAACATAACTGATGAGCTAAAATCAAAAGGCGTGGTAATCTCATCAATCTATGATGCGATAAAAACACAAGGTGATCTAATAAAGAAAATCTTTGAGTCAAGTGATCCAAAAGAAGACAAATATACTGCATTAAACAATGCGGCGTTTAACTCCGGAATATTCATCAAAATACCAAAAAACGCAATCTTAGAAAAGCCAATCCATCTGGTGTCGTCTATATCGCCTGATGGCACATCGGTAATATCTCGTAATGTGATAGTTGCTGAGCAAGGCAGCAAGGCAAGTATAATTCAGGAATTGTATGCACCAAAAGGAACAAAACAGCAAGCGTATCTTGAATTGCTCACAGTTCAAGCGGAGCAGGCAAGCAACCTTCAACTCATTACGTTCCAAGCTATGGATCAATCAGCAGTTAGCTTTTCCACAAGGAACTGCACCGTCTTACAAGACGCAAAGATAAGCTGGTACCTTGGATTATTCGGCTCTTTGCTTTCACGCTACAGGACAAACTATTTTCTTGACGGCCAAGGTGCATCAGTGCAGGATGCCGAAGTTGTATTTGGACACAACGAACAGTCTTTTGATCTGTCTGCAAACCTAATTCATCGAAAACCATCTACCGAAGGCCAGGTGATGCAGAGATCCGTCCTCAAAAACAAGTCCAAGTCTCTCTTCAAGGGCATGATCAAAATACTTGAAGGTGCATCGCAATCAAAGTCGTTTCTTTCTGGTCGTTCTATTCTGTTAGATAAAGATGCAAAATCGGATGCAATTCCAGGCCTCGAAATCCTCACAAATGATGTCAAGGCAACACACTCCGCATCAGTCGCCCAAGTTGACGAAGAGCAGCTTTTTTATCTTGCAACACGATGCCTGAGCAGACAAGAGGCGGAACGAATAATCGTTGAAGGGTTTTTGGAGCCAATGTCACGTTTAATGTCTTATCAAGTACGTGCTTGGATTGCATATCTGATTGAATCCAAGTGGAACAACAGGGATCTTGTTATAAAATCAG
>JBKBQK010000122.1:0-4067 GCA_046292705.1 Candidatus Nitrosotenuis sp.
AAGGACATGTTATTTTTTCTGTCATAATCAAGCTTGATTTAATGAATCTATTAAATTAATCGAAGGATTTGATGATTACTGAGCATGTTGAGACGAACAAGATAATAATCTGATTTGATGTTATTTTGCTAATTGAAGATCTATACAAAGTCGGGCGACGATGGTACGACTGGACTCCAAGGAGGTAAACGTGTATTCAAATCAGATTTACGAATTATGGCGTATGGAGCAATCGATGAGGCCAATTCTTGCCTTGGTGTTGTTCTTGCTCACAAATTGGATCCTGACATAAGAGAACTATTAACAAGGTTACAAAATGAAATGTTTGTTGTAGGCTCTGACCTTTCAGATCCAAATCTAGACAACAAAAAAAACAGAGTGACTGATTCCATAGTATCAGATATTGAAAAAAAGATAGATGAATTTGAAAAAGAGCTTACGCCTTTGACTAATTTTATACTTCCAGGAGGTAACGCGGTGGCATCTTACTTGCACTTGGCAAGAGCCGTAACGAGACGTGCAGAAACACAATTTGTCAAACTGGGGCTACATGAGCCACTTAATCCAGCATGTCAAAGATATCTAAATAGACTGTCGGATCTTTTGTTTGTGCTTGCACGTGTGGTCAACAAAAGAGCCGGTACACCGGACGTAATTTGGAAACCATGATTGCGATCCAAAATACACAAAACACACATTAATCTATTGTGAGGAATTGTTCCAAACACATTACCAAAAGACACTTTAATTCCTCACTTTAGAAAAAAAACGAGCCAAGGTAGCTCAGCCTGGGAGAGCACTCGGCTGAAGACCGAGCTGTCGTGGATTCAAGTCCCACCCTTGGCACATTTTTTGTTTGCCATAGAACGTAAGTAATGTTTTAATACATGAGAATATCCTCATGAGAAAGTCATCTTGGCAAAAAAAGAAGTAAAGAAAGAAAAAGCTAAAACTCCTCAAAAAAAGGAAAAGACTGAAAAGAGTTCAAAGACAAAGAAAACAAAAGCAAAGAAGGGAAAAGATGCTTTTGTAGCAGATGATGGACTAGTCATCATCGACGAGCTAATTGAGGAAGACAAGGAAGCCGAGCTAGAAGCAAGAAAAGCATACCTTGAGGAAGCAAGATCCCAAGAAGTAGACGACTAACCAAATCTTTATTCATAAAAACCTCCATTATACACATATGCGCGCATTATGCCTCATCACAATCAAGCCTGGAAAAACGAACAAGGTAATTGAGGCATTGCGTAAAAAACGCAAACTCCTCAAAGAGATAATGCCTGTTACTGGGCGTGCCGACATCTGCGTGTTACTGCAAGGCTCAATTGATGAGATAAACAATATGGTAATTGACTTTAAAAAAATCAAAGAAATAGTCAGTACCGAGACGCTCATCGAAGTGGAGGTAAACATGGGATGGTAAAGGCAGTAATTCTAGTAAAATCACCAAAACGCCTAATTGCAGCCAAGCTTGGCAAGTTGGATTTTGTCTACAACTCTTTTCCTGTAAGCGGACAGTTTGACGCAGTGGCATTCGTCGAAGTCGATAACCTCTCAGAGATAAGAGAGATCACGACAAAGATTCAAATGATTCCCGGAGTAGAGCGCACAGAAACTATGATGGAGATACAATAAAGCATTTAACAGTGTGGCGTATAATCAAACTTGTGAATATAAAGCGCGTAGGGAACGTCATTTTAGCAGTCAAAGATCTCGACAAATCTGTGGCGTTTTACCATGAAGTACTTGGCTTGCCAATAAAAAACCAGAGAAGAACATGGGTTGATCTAGGACAGACAGGAGCATTGTTGAGCCTTCATCCAGCTTCAATTACTTCGGATCACAGCTCAAATACAATAGAGGGCGGCATAGTCATCGGCTTTTTGGTAGGAGACGTCAAATCTGCTCTTGATGAGCTCAAGACAAAAGGGGTGAGAATTCACCGCGACATAGTCGACAGGGAAGCAGGCAAAAATGCAATAATTTTGGATCCTGATGGCTACATGATTTCATTATTTGAACCAAAGTTTGCTGACTCGGAGCAGCAATCAAAAGGATATCATGGCTTTGCGCCAGCTTAAACCAGCTTTCTAATTTTTCTAATTACATCTTCGACTGATTTTGTGCCTGGATTCAATGATACATAATAAACTACGTTATTGGCTGGCATGCACACTATGATTGATTTTTGATGCTTCAGTGTGACGTGGTTCAAGCCACCAAATGCTCTTGATTGGGAATTGCGCAAAGTTATCAGATTAGAAACTATAAAGAACTCGTTTTTTGCGTCCTCTGGTTTTAAGAGCGGTTTTAATCCAGGCCTTATGATTCCAGTCAGCGTTCTGCCGTACTCATTAATTACTCCCACATAACGAATCGATTTAGAGGTACCAAGGATTTTTTGGCACGTCTTTCTGTACCGTTGTATTGTATCTTTCCATTTTTGTGCCGGTGTTTTATTCAATAACGTGCTTTGTTTCTCAAAGTTAAAAGAGTTTTTGATTCAAATAAAACCATTATGAATTCATTTATTAAATGAATTAGATCTGTTTTTTGCTTTTTAGCTGCTCGATGCGTTTTTTTAATTCGGTATTCTCTTTTCTCAATTTCTCAATCTCTTCGCTTGTAAAATCATTTACAGATTGATTCAGTGGGTGCCCAGGCAAGAATGCATATGAGCTCATATCAAGCAAACCCGTTGCGTGTTTAAGATACATTTTCTGAAAATCACGTAGCTTGGATGAAAACGCCGGATCCTCTCTTATCATCGTATCTTTTAGTTTCGCAGGGGTGAGGAATCTGTTTTTCGCAGCAGGCGGATATCTTGGGAGAGCAAACGGGCTTAGGCTAAATCCGAAGGGGTATCCATACATGTCCATAAATATCCTCATCTCTGTTGGGTCCATACCTGTAGTTCACAAGATGAGTATTTTTGCTTTAGCCTTAGGCGTAAGATATACCCACTTGTAAAGCCGCTGTCATTTTTTATCAAATTGAGCTGATCGCTGATCCTTATAGCGATCAGAGATCGCAATTCAGCTAAGATGGGACTCGATCTAAAACGATGCATGAAGTGCAAAAAGGGTATTAATGTAGGCGAATTACATAAAATCGTCATTTATGTGATCCAAGAAAAATTCACCGATCACCATTATGAGCATATAGAGTGTCCTGACAGATTCACAATCTAATCCACATATCGATAGACTGGATAAAGCTCACCAGAATCTCTATGGTATTTCCATTCGTTGTTCTTCCAAACAACCTTCTCAAATGAAGCTTGGATTGATGGGTGGATTCTTGCATACACGTCATCGCCTATTAGGATCTGGTTTGGTTTTGCCATGTTTTGGATTTTTGCGGCTATATTCATGACCGGACCTATGATGTCGACGTGAGACTTTTTGGAGTCAGCACCGTATCGTACTATCATGTTTTCACCGTAGTCAATACCTACTTTGATCGCAAGATCTGGATAGTCGTATTGGTTTAGAATGGGATTGATCCCTTTTTGGATCACTGAGATCATCGATTTTGCACAAAGAACCGCATTATCTGCAGGCTGCAGTTGATTTTCTTCTGCCACAAAGTATCCTATTACCGCATCGCCAACAAACTTGAGCACATATCCGTTATGGTGTCGTATGGTAGACGCCATCTCTTGAGCAAAACAAGTAATGATTATTGCCACTTTATCCTCGGGTAACTCAAGCGTTATGTGGGTCGAACCGACCAAGTCCACATACAGTACAACCATTTTCATTCTCGAAAAGACATGTTTCCTCAGAAAAGCATCGGATTCGTCTTCTACCGCAGTGTATTCGTAGCCACTTTTCAAGGCCTGCCAGACACGCTGTTGTGTTTCCTTGATAAGTGTTTCAGAGTCAACTACACGTTCAGCTGGTTGGCTGAGCATCATGTCGATAATCCCATAATCTTTTTTTGGTTTTTTTGGTGTAGGCTCTGCTGATTTTTCAGTTGGGGTATCTTTTATTCTTGGTTTGCTTTCAGTATTACTCATTTTCAGAAACCCTTGCTTACTCTAATGGAAAACTGACGTTGCAGAT
>JBKBQK010000123.1:0-4066 GCA_046292705.1 Candidatus Nitrosotenuis sp.
CCGTTGATGATTGTTGTTCAGATGATTCCAATGCAACGGTGAGCTGTTTTGCAAAATCATCATAACTGTATTGTACGGTTAATGCAGTGATGATTGGATGTACTCCTAACAAATCAACGTTGAAGTCATCAGATAGGATGTCTTGGATCTTCGACGTGAATTTATCAAAGTCGACAACTTGTTCTTCCTCCACAAGCTGATCAGGTTGTTCTACCAAGCTATGGTACAGCTGAGCAGTAGAAATGGTATCTGAGGGAAGACCGACAACTTTGTCAAATTGTGATTTTCTGTGATTGAAGATTCTTTCCATTATTGCTTGATAACGATCGTGTTTAAGGATGTAGAGTTGATTACCAGCCTGATCGCTGTTTGACATTATTATTGACTCAGATATCTTGAGGTTGGTAATGTGATCGATTTGTGGTTGTCTTACCAAAGTGACAGTGACTTCTTGATTAGTTATCTGAGTTTTTTTTTCTTCAAGCGATAATGTGTAATCTTTTGTTAATTGTGTTAATGAGGGCGTCTCAGCTACCGACACCAAAGATTTTTCTTCATTGTATTGTGGTAATATCGGTTCAGAAAAAGATGAGCTAAGTGATGAAAGGACAAGAACAAAGATTAACGAAAAAGAAATTACTTTTGTTTTCAACATTACTTACCTCATTAGAATTTGATAATTTCGGTTAGCAGCAGATTTGAAAGGTATCGTAGTTATCGTATAACAACTAATGTTAGTCCATACAATTTCTGTAAAGTCGGTCTTTTCGGTGCTTGCCAATCTATAGATGTTCAATCGAAAAAATCAGATAAGCGGTGAGGAATTCATTAGCAAAAATCGTTACCGCTATGGCAAATCATGGTTTTATTGATGCCAATATGGTTTGTAGAGTTTAATCAAAAATTTTTACAATTTCATTGAGATTCGAATTATTCTTTGAAGACAAGATCACGAAAATTCATTTTGATGATTTTTGTATTATCAGATAATTTGTTGCACGGGTTTTTTTAATCCAATTTTGTACAATTGTTTTTGAAACAGCTTAGCATCACCAGAGCTAAAAATTCTCAGAGTGTTTCTTTTTGATGGATGAAATTGATCGTGATTTGTAATTTGAATTGCGATATCATCTGCAGGATCTAAGAATCTGATGTTAGGAAATATTTTTTGTAATAATGGAAGTAAGAATGGCAAGTGAGTACTTGATAGTGTAGCTACATCTACATTGTTATGAATAAATTGTTTCTGTAACTTGGAAATGATTTTTTTTGTACACAAATTCTCATCATCGATGAATTTTCCTAGTTCAACAAGATCAACTAGGTCACCACAATCAATTTTTATGATTCGCACTTTTTTTGTAAGATTTTTCTTTATGAAATTATTTAGTGATCTACTTTTTGCAACTGAGCTGGTGACAAGAAGTGCTATCGTGTTTGTTTTTGTCAGTTGTTGTGCTGCTAGGAGAGGTGGATACACTCCAATTATGTTTTGATTATTAGAAAACAGTTTGTCTAACAATAATGTTGGTGTGTTAGAACCTACTACTATCAAGTCGGGCTTAAAATTTTTTTGTATCATATTGATTGTGTTTTTGATTATTCGTTCAAGCTCGTGTTTTGATTTTTTTCCATATGGAAAATTTTTTTGATCAGCAAAATAGATGACATGTGCTTTAGTGTGTTTTTGAATTGCCTTGATTATCGATAATGAACCAAAACCTGAATCAAAAACGGCCACTCTGCCCATGGTGTTACCCCCTAATCAGACAATTTACATCTTGTCAGCTAAATTTACTCATCAGTTGATTATAATGCACTATAACAATTAAGAATCAAACCCAAAAGAGTTGTGCATGACCAGCTTCGATAGGAATTGGGCACGTCAAGACACCACAAGTTTTACAGACAAAATCAAAGACTCTGTTAAACCGCAAGGGGCATTGAAACCAAGAATCCAGACAGCAGTAAACAAGCTGCAGTTACAAATCTCCAAAATGGATTCAATGCTAAACAAGTTACATGAACGTGATGCTCAACTTTTTAAACGAATCGTAGCTGCAATGCAACAGCATGACACAAGTGCAAGTCGTGTTTTGTCAAACGAGCTAGCTGAGATACGTAAAGTAACAAAGATGCTAAGCAATGCACGAATGGCATTAGAGCAAGTACAGCTTCGCTTGACGACCATCCACGACTTGGGTGATGCTATGGTTGCAATCGGTCCGGCAATGTCCACTATGAAAGGTTTGAGATCATCGCTTGGTCGATTCATGCCAGAAGCAGATGCAGAATTAAACGCCATGACACAAACACTTGGAAGCCTCATGATGGACTCACTCGCAGGTGACGCATTTAATGTCAACTCGGATGTTTCCAACGAGGAAACTGAAAGAATTTTGCAGGAAGCTTCGGCAGTTGCAGAACAGCAGATTGGGGAACGATTCCCATCAGTCCCCTCCCCCTCCGGACTTTCGTCACAGTCAAGCTCCTCAACATACGAGTAGAGTTTGAAGGCGAAAGGTTCTCCTTTGTTTTTCTTAAAAACATCCTTTGTTCGTTATTTGTCATTTGTATTCCTCACTGCAACTAGGTTCATTTATCTAGCATAGTTCTTGTAGTATCAAAAATATGATTCCACTGATTCCATGTCAATCTACCCGTCTGAGTATTTTGCCTACTTGGATGATAGGATGCTAAAATAATCATATTTTTGTGCGCAAAGCTGTTTCCGTGGAAAAATTTTTGATTCTTTATTCCAAGAATTTGCTTCAAGGCATCAAACGCTATTTTGCCAAGGCAGATTATCACCTTGACATTCTGCAGCAATAAGATCTCTTGGCGGAGATAGTTTGTGCATGTGTTGATCTCTTTTTTAGTGGGTTTGTTATCTGGTAGCGCACACTTGACTACAGCCGTAATGTAGGCGTCAACAAGGGCAAATCCATCTTTTGTATGTATGCTTGTGGGTTTTGTAGCAAAGCCATTTTCATACAATACTCTTGCCACCCAGTCTCCCGAACTGTCTCCTGTGAACATCCTTCCTGTCCTATTGCCCCCATGTGCGGCAGGGGCAAGCCCTATTATCAATAAACGCGCTTTTGGATCACCAAAGCCACTCAGTGGTTTTCCCCAGTATTTTTCTTGTCTATACCGTTTTACCTTTTCAATAGCAACTTTTCTTGTATAAACCACAAGCCGTGGGCATTTTTTACAACGAATTATTTGGTTATTTAGTATAGATAAACGACGTGTTTTCATATGTTAATAATGCGGTTTTTTATTCGTGAGAAAAATACCACGGCCAGACTTGACAGAATCAACGAAATGAGTGGAATCTCAAACTCGGGTAATGATTTGTCTGGAGAATATATCTCGCCCCACCTACTAGGGCTTGTTACAAAATTTTTAACGTCAAGGTCTGCGGGGTACGTGTATGTTTTTTGTAAATTACCGTCATTCACACGAAAATAAAAACCGTAGACGCTTTCCCGCCCAATAAGGCTAGTTGGAATTCTAAATTCGTAGCTTGGGTGCGGTATTGGTGTATACCTATCATTTTCATCCGAAACTGCACTTATTCCAATAAAACCTTCTGGATTTGCAATTTTACTGAAATTAGTTTCTTCTGATGGATGGCCACCCTGATAGGTGGAGCCATCTTTACCATCAAGGCGCGTCATAAAACAATAATCATCTGAATCTGCGTCGATTGATTTGTTGTTCTTTGTATCAAAACAAATTATCGCATAGTCGTTTTGTTCATCCAATGAATAATCGGTTATTGGATCTATGAAAATATAGACAAAGTCGCCTTGGTGTGCACTTCTGAGAACGACCTCGGTGTTGTCATCATATGTATACGTATTAAGACTCGATGCTTTCCATTCCAGCTCATTTGTCCACTTTCCGTCAAAAATGATTTTGTCCATAGTGCCAGAAATGGTTATTGGTATAGGTTCAAAAGCATAAGCGCTACTAAATGCATAAGAAATCAATACAAACGTAACTGCTAACGACTTCAACATCCTCTATTTAGAAAAAAGGTATATTTTTATATAAATGG
>JBKBQK010000124.1:0-4037 GCA_046292705.1 Candidatus Nitrosotenuis sp.
TTGTGCATTGATGGCACAAGGCTTGTGCCGGTAAAGATAATCGACGTAGCAGGCCTCGTACCTGGCGCACACCAAGGAAAAGGACTTGGCAACAAATTCCTAGATGACGCACGACAAGCAGAGGTGCTAATTCATGTAGTGGATGTGGCAGGAACCACAGATATTCAGGGCCAGCCGGTACCTCCAGGAACTCACAACCCACTTGAAGACATAGAATTTGTTGAAAACGAGTTTGACCAGTGGTTCAAACAAATACTTGAGCGCGAGTGGGAAAAACTATTACGTGAAATAACACAGAAAACAACCACACTTATAGAAGGAATCACAAAAAGATTCAGCGGCCTTGGAATCAAAGATTACATCGTATCTGATGTCATAAAAGAGATGCACCTTGACGCAAAAAAGCCTGCCGAGTGGACCGACTCTGATATCTTTGAGTTTGTCAAAAAGATTCGAAAAAAGACAAAACCGCTTTTAATTGCAGCAAACAAGGCAGACCTCTGCAAGGATCTGTCCATAATTGATGAGATCAAAAAGAAAAACCATGTCGTTGCATGCAGTGCAGAATCGGAATTGCTGCTGCGTAAGGCAACAAAAGCGAGACTCACAAAATATCTGCCAGGTGATCAATCATTTGAGATACTAAATCCTGCAGGCCTAAACCCGCAACAAAAACAGGCATTAGATCTGGTAAAGACAGTCCTTGCAAAAATCCACACCACCGGAGTACAGCAGGCGCTAAACTACGCAGTATTTGATCTGCTCAAATTCATCACAGTGTACCCAGTAGAAGATGAAACCAAGCTCACAAACAAGGACGGCGTCATACTGCCTGATGCCAAGCTTCTGCCTACAGGCTCCACCGCAAAGGACCTAGCTGCAACAATCCACGCAGATCTGGCAAAGGGATTTTTGTTTGCAGTCGACGCAAAATCAAAGCAACGAATAAGTGCAGACCACACACTCAAAGACGGTGACGTAATCAAGATAGTATCTAGCATGAGCCGTGGATGAAATGATCTGCCTTGGGTTTGAGAGCACAGCACACACATTTGCGTGCGCCCTAGTGGAAAAAAGAGCAAACAAAGGAAAAATCCTTTCCGATGTGAAAAAGATCTACAGGCCGCCACAAGGACAAGGAATCCATCCAAGGGAGGCATCAAGGCACCACATCGAGGCAAGCTCAGAGGTTCTTGCAGAATGCTTGCAAAAAGCAAAACTGCGAATCTCAGATGTTGATATAATATCGTATGCTGCAGGACCAGGCCTTGGGCCGTGCCTGCGTGTTGCAGGAGTGATTGCGCGCACTCTGGCATCGTATCACAAAATCCCCATATATCCGGTGAATCACGCAATAGGTCACATCGAGCTTGGCAAGCTTCTTACTGGGGCAAAAGACCCGCTCGTGCTTTTGGTCTCTGGGGGCCACACAATGCTTGCAGCATTTAAGCAGAAAAAATGGCGCGTCTTTGGGGAAACTCTGGATATAACACTTGGGCAGCTGCTTGATCAATTTGGTCGTTTTCTTGGGTTTGCATCGCCTTGCGGCAAAATGATAGAGCAGCTGGCGCACAAATCAGAAAACTACATCACATTGCCATATGTAGTCAAAGGAAATGATGTTTCATTTTCCGGTTTGTTGTCTGCTGCAAAAAAGCTCTCAAAAAACAAAGAAGACGCTTGCTTTTCGCTTCAGGAAACTGCATTTGCGATGATTGCCGAAGCTACGGAAAGGGCACTGTCGTTTACGCAAAAAAAAGAGCTCATGATAGTCGGCGGCGTTGCAGCAAACAGGCGACTCTCTGAGATGCTGCAGCTTGTCTGCAAAAGGCAGGGCGCCAGGTTTTTTGTCTCACCAATAGAATACGCAGGTGATTGCGGCTCCCAGATTGCCTGGACCGGCCTGCTTGAGGCCACAGTCAAAAAGGGAACAAAGCTCCAAGACACATTTGTCAGACAGTCATGGAGACTGGATACAGTAGAAATCAATTACTGATCTTTGAAGAATCGATTGCCTTTTTGATGTCTTTTTCCCAGCTTCCTGTATTGAAGACGCCAAACTTGTAGGTCTTTTCACCTTCGGGGGTCTTTGCAGTAAAGCAGGCCTTTTTGATAAATAGGCCCTCCTTCCATACTCTGGTGACATCAGACAGCGGCACATCAAGCAAAGTCTCTCCGAATTTTTTTGAAAAATCGGCAATCCTTCCTCGAGTTTTCTCAAAGACGAGTCGCTTGTTGGTAAGTGTGAGTATTCCAGGGCCAAGTGTGTCCTCGTTACAATCTTCTTGTTTGAGGCGTTTTTCTTCGTTTTCCATTGATGCATCTGGTTAATTGGCTGCGGTTATAATTTTACTGTATTTTTACGTAATTAGTGCAAAGTTTGTTCACGATACAATAATCAAAATATAAATTTCTAATTAAAGGCAAATGGTTGAGTTGAAAAAAGATACCATAATCTCCAGGTTTCCGCACATTCGAAGGCAGCCAAGGCCTGACGAGGTAATTCAAAGCAAAGTGGAAACTATACAAGGAAACGGCTTTTCGTGGACAGACATACAAAATCCAGTACGAGAAGAAATAGAAAAGCTTGGCCAAATGTACAACTTTAACTCGTTAAACTTGGACGACTCTATATCAAAGATCCAGCTTGCAAAAATAGACAACTACGACGACCATTCTTTTATCATCCTGCACTTTCCGCCTATAGTCCTCAAGCGCGGCATGTCAAAATTCAACCAACTATCTGTGTTCATTGGAAAAGATTTCGTAGTAACAATACACACCGGCGAGCTCAAGCCTCTAGTTGACATGGTAACACACTGCAAGGAAAATGCACAATACAGAAGCATGCTGCTTGGCAAGTCACCTGGATTTCTGCTCTACGAAATAATCGACGCACTGGTAGATGATTTGCTACACACACTGCGAAGAATAGTGGCAAATCTAGATGAAATAGAAGACGACGTCTTTGATGAGAACAAGTCAACTCCAAAAAAGATCTCACTTCTCAGACGTGAAATCACAATCCTGCGAAGAATCGTACACCCTCTACGCAAAATAGTACTGGAGACATCAAAGAACACACAACGATTCTCAAACCCAGATGAAGACTTGGTGATTCACTTTGATGACGTAATTGACCACATAGACAAGGTGGCAGAAACACTTGATGAAGCAAAAGAGACAATGGAGATTTACAAAGACACGGACTTTATGCTGTCCACTGAAAAATCAAACAAAATACTTGCTACACTTACCATCATATTCACACTTACCATTCCGCCAACAGTTGTAGGTGCATTGTATGGAATGAATGTGAATCTGCCTGGGGGAATTCAGACCGGCTCATGGACATTTTTTGGCGAATACAGCACACTAATCGTAATGCTGATAATCTCTTTGATACCTTCCTTGTTCATGTTACTGTACTTTTACAGGAAAAAATGGCTTGTCGACTAACTCTTTACAAATGCGAGCGGCAAAACCCCAACACTTTAGAGTTTGGAGTATGTCAGGCCTAGTGGTACCACGGAAATAGGTAGTTTGCTCCCCACCAAACCAAAGCGGTAGTTATTGCCATTGCGATAAACCAGCGTGCACCTTGCATGTTTTGAGGTTTTTTGATGGTGATAATAAACTTTCAATCCAATGGTTAGCTTAATAGTGTATTTGGTGTTATGGTTTTTTGTCGGCCTTCGTAGTACAGTGGCTAGTATAGGGGACTGTGGATCCCCGGACAGGGGTTCGATTCCCCTCGAGGGCCTCTAAAATTTTCTTGGAAAAATTTCATCAAAATCATGCCTGAATTTTTGTGAAATTTGAGTGATACAAACCAACGGTTGTAGTCCTTTTAAGGGCCTGAAACCTAATTTTGGATATACGAAGAGGAAATATTAATTTCAAACCCGTTGATTCTTCCATGACTATCAGAATGATTATCATTTAGACTTCGATATCATTTCTATGTGATTTATTAGAAAATTAGGTGATTATCAATATTAAGCCCCCAACCAAAATGGGGACACGATCAGTTGAAA
>JBKBQK010000125.1:0-3958 GCA_046292705.1 Candidatus Nitrosotenuis sp.
ATCCTGCGATAATTGTGATAGATGATAAGGCTGGATTTGTCATATCTGCCCTTTCCGGCCACTTGGGTGGCGCAAACGAGTTGACCCAAGAGATTGCCAAAAAGCTTGGAGCAACTGCCGTCATCACAACTGCAGCAGACGTAAACAGGACCATTCCAGTTGATCTTGTTGGCAGAGAGTTTGGTTGGGAAATAGATAATGACTCTAATGTAACTAGAATAAGCGCAATGATGGTAAATGAAGAAAAAATTGGAATTTATCAAGATTCTGGTGAAAGGAATTGGTGGAATGGAGATCTACCAAAGAACGTGACCATATACGACACGCTTGAGGATCTAAGGCGCTCTGATTCGAAGGCATACTTGATAATTTCAGACAAGATATTAGATGAGGATCTAACAAAAAATGCCGTAGTTTACAGGCCCAAAACTCTTGTTGCAGGAATAGGCCTTCACACAGATACTACTAAAGAAAAGATAATCGAGTCAGTGCTGCTTTGTCTTTCGACATACAAACTTAGTCCAAAATCATTAGCAAAGCTTGCTTCACTCAAAAAACCACAAGTTGTACTAGGACTGCTCGATGCTGCAAAAGAAATGGGACTAGACATAGAATATTTTCAAAGAGAGGAGCTTGCCAAGATCAGCATTCCAAACCCTTCTGACATGGTGCAGGCTTTCGAAGGAACGCCAAGTGTATCTGAGGCGGCCGCCATCAAGAGCTCTCATGGAAGGCTAATAGTTGAAAAACAGAAATTTCCACCAAACCTTACAGTAGCCATAGCAAGAATAGAAAAATGAAACGCGGTTTACTGCTTATCGACAGGGGCAGCAGAGAAAAAGAGGTAAGAGACGAGCTGAATTTTATTTGTAACAAGGTAAAGGAGCATGGCAACTACGCCTTTGCAGATTATTGTTTTTTAGAGGTTCTTCCGCCTTTCATAGAGGAAGGTGTTACAAATTGCCTCAAAAAAGACATTAGTGCCCTCACAATTGTGCCATATTTTTTGTATCCAGGCAAGAAAGTCAAAGCAGCAGTAAATGAAGTAATCAAGTTCCAAGCTAAAACGAACATCAAGTTTGTAGTTACAAAACCAATGAGTATGCATCAAACAATGGTGGACATTGTGGAATCGAAGATCCAAGCAATCCTAGAAAAAAACAAGATATCGATGCCAAAGGGCAAAATCGATGTCCTTGTCATCGGACATGGAAGCAAGGATCCTAATGCACGTATTTCGATAAAATATGTTACAGACAGGCTTGCGCAACAATATCGCAACGTTGATTATTGTTTTCTTGAAATCGAGGAGCCCACTATCCAACAAGGGTTTCAAAAATGCGATGAAAACAAACCGGAACTGCTAGTTGTGGTGTTATATTTTCTGCATGAAGGGGCTCATGTAAAAAGAGACATCTATACGGATCTCAATCCGGCAATTGAAAAATCGCATATAAAAAAAATTCTAATAACGGAGCACATTGGCACCGATGAAAGAATGATCGAATTTATCTTACAAAGAGCAAAAGAGGTAGAGAATGCAAACTAGGAAGGGCCAGTCAATTGAAGACCAAAGCATGGAGATTATTGAAAAGGAGATCGGCCCTCATCCCTACACTGGCCACCAATGGCAGATAGTAAGACGCGTCATCCACTCCACTGCAGATTTTGACTTTGCACGGCAAAATGGACTCATATTTCATAAAGACGCCGTAGCTTCAGGTCTTGAAGCACTAAAGGCCGGCAGAAACATAATAACTGACGTAAACGGGATTGCGGGCCTCCTAAACAAGCAAAACCTTTCAGACTTTAAAACCGAGGTAATCTGCGATATCTCAAACCCAGATGTGGTACGTGAAGCAACAAGACTGAACAAGACAAAAGCCCAGACTGCGATGCGGATTAGAGCAAAGGAGATGAATGGAGGCGTAGTTGTAATCGGAAACGCTCCCACCGCTCTTTTGGAGGTAATTCAAATGGTAAGAGAGGGCCTGACCAAACCAAATCTGATTGTTGGAATACCAGTAGGGTTTGTTGGGGCCGCCGAATCAAAAGAGGAGTTGCTGCGTGTCGATGTGCCACATATTACCAACAAAGGCCGAAAGGGAGGCACTCCGTGTGCTGCCGCCATAATAAACGCCCTCTTTAAGATATTGAGGGGCTCACCGCCTTAGGTATGAAAGGCAATTACTTACAAAGTTCCTTGCGTGCAAACTGCGATCAAAGTAAAGATGCATGTATGATGCTAGTGTGTTGTATTCCATCAAGCCGTCCTTTTTGTTTTTAATTCCGACGCCTAGCGATACATCGTAAGCAAATTTTGAGTCCATTGGAACTGAATTGAGCTCGGAATAATGGAACTCGTGGCCGAATATTTTTGTGGAGTTTTTGGCAACAATGCAGTCATTGATTACGTTTGCTTTTGTATAGTTGAGTATCATCTTTTTTTCCATGCTTGTTTGCGCATCAAAAAGGCCCACCATCGAGTATTTTTTGTCTGCATAGTTGATCGATTTTGTCAGATACATGAGACCGCCACATTCTCCATAGATTGGCATTTGCTCTTCTGCGAGCTTTTTGATTGACTTTTTCATGGCGTTATTCTTTGCAAGGGGGAGTCCTAGGACCTCCGGAAACCCACCACCGATATAGAGTCCCGAACATTCTGGTGGAGAAGAATCAGAAATTGGGCTGAAAAACTCTATTTTGGCCCCGTTCCGTCGTAGTGCATCAAAGTTGTCATAATAATAAAAGTTGAAGGATTTGTCTAACGCCACACCTATAGTGACTTTGGATTTTTGGTTGGTCTCTTTGATTGCTCGAAAAAGCGGTGGTGTCCGTTGC
This sequence comes from Candidatus Nitrosotenuis sp., assembly GCA_046292705.1. Classification (GTDB taxonomy): domain Archaea; phylum Thermoproteota; class Nitrososphaeria; order Nitrososphaerales; family Nitrosopumilaceae; genus Nitrosotenuis. The sequence continues at coordinate 2,845 of JBKBQK010000125.1, forward strand.
GCAATTGATACTATTTTGTCTATGTCAAGATGTGAAGAGACACTCTTTGCGATCTTTCTTATTTTTTGTCCAAGCTTTTCTTGTTCTATTATAGGTATTAGTCCCAAGTGCCGCGATTCCAGTGAGATTTCTGTGTTTTTTGGGATACAGCCAAGAATTGGAAGTTTGAGCGGCTCTAGTGCCTCTCTGCACATCTGTTCATGCTTTTTACTTCCGATTTTGTTGAGAATCAGACCCACAATTCTAGAATTTTTGTGGAATTTTGTAAACCCAAGGGCCGTGGCAGCAATAGAACGAGCAGTCCTGCTTGCATCCAGAATTAGAATGACTGGGGCTTCAAGTATGGTAGCAATGTGATGTGTACTAGAAAAATTTGTGCTGCCAGAAAATCCATCGTAAAAACCCATCACACCCTCTATGACAGAGATCTCCGAAGTAGAGTTTTTTACAAAACTAGAGAGCACTGCACTTTCTCCCATTATCCAAGAATCAAGATTTCTTGCGGGACTTCCAGATATTGCAGATAGATATGTAGGATCGATGTAGTCTGGGCCTACCTTGAATGGTTGCACGGAGTATCCTTTGCTTTTCATGGCAGCTATGATGGAACAAGCAATGGATGTCTTTCCCACACCACTTGTGGCACCGGCAACTACGATTCTTGGTATTTTCAATTTTCAATCTATCTTTGAAACAGGAACTATACGAATCTTTTTAGTGGTGCGTACTGATTTTTCAGCATGCAAGGTGGAGGTCTCATAATTGTTTATACAGGTAAAGGGAAGGGCAAAACAACTGCAGCACTTGGCATGGCCTTGAGAGCAATTGGACACAATTACAAAATATGCATGATCCAATTCATCAAAGGATCTTGGCATTATGGAGAAATGGATTCTTCAAAGAAATTAGAACCAAATTTTGAATTAATTGCAGTAGGAAAGGGATTCGTTGGAATATTAGAGGATAATAGTCCAAGAGAAGAACATGAAAAATATGCTGCAGAAGCAGTAAGAATTTGTAGAGAAAAAATTTTTTCAGAGAAATATGATGTGATTATACTTGATGAGGTAAACTATGCAATAACTTTGGGTTTGATAGATGTACAAGAAATAAT
>JBKBQK010000126.1:0-3904 GCA_046292705.1 Candidatus Nitrosotenuis sp.
GCAGGGAATCGACGTAGACATTCGCGGCTCAAATGATTATGCAGACATGAAGGACTCCGACGTAGTAATTGTTGTGGTTGGCTCTGGAAGAAAGCCAGGAATGACCCGCATGGATCTTCTCAAGATAAACGCAGGAATTGTAAGGGATGTAGTAGAGAACATCAAAAAACACGCAAAGGAATCCATCATAGTTCCGGTGACAAACCCACTCGATCCAATGGTGCACATAACTTACAAGACCTCGGGATTTGATCGAAGCAGGATAGTCGGCATGGGCAACATGCTCGATCTTTCAAGATTCATCCAGTTCATACATGAAGCTACTGGACATTCACGCGATTCTATTCGCGCACTTGTGATAGGCGAGCATGGCGAAAACATGCTCCCGTTGCCAAGATTTTCCACCGTTTCTGGCATCCCGCTTTCAAATATTCTGTCAAAAGAAAAACTCGATCAGCTGGTCACAGACACAAGGCAGGTAGCTGCCAAAGTAATTGAGTTGAAAGGAGCTACAGTGCACGCCCCTGGTAATGCAATATCAACTATAGTTGGTGCGATCCTCAAAGACCAAAAAAAGGTCATTCCAGTTGCCACACCACTGGATGGAGAGTATGGCCATTCAGACGTCTCAATTGGAGTTCCCGCAGTAATTGGTAGAAACGGAGTCGAGAAGATAGTTCAGTTAGATTTGAACCAGCAGGAAAAAGAATGGTTCAACAGGGGAGTACAGAGTGTCAAGTCCGCCCTTGCAGGAATCTGATCAGTTTTTTTAACCAATTCCAGTAAACAGACTACGTTGGACACAGTAGATGTCTTAGAGTCATTAAAGGCCGGCAAGATAAGTGTGGCAAAGGCAAAGAAGCTGCTATCACTGTATTCTATTGAAAAAATTGAGGATTTTGCACAAATTGACATGGGGCGGAGATACAGAAAGGGAATACCTGAAGTGATTTTTGCAGAAAGAAAAAAGCTTGAGGAGATCAAAAAGATAATTCAAAAGATACTTGCAAAATCAGATTCTGTTTTGGTTTCAAGAATACAGCAGCATGACTATCTCAGCGTAATCAGATTTGCAAAAAAGAACAAGATCAAAATTAGAGATGGAAAAAATACAACCACGCTTTTGCTGTATAAAAAAGAACCAAAGAGTCTGGGTGGGAAAGTTGGCATAGTGACTGCCGGCACCTCGGACATCGGTGTTGCAGAAGAAGCCAGACTTATTTGCGAGGCTATGAATTGCACGTGCGTGTGCAGTTATGATGTCGGCATTGCAGGCCTTCACAGGTTATTTCCAATTGTAAAGAGATTCGTCCAAGAAGACGTTGATGTCATCATAGTTGCTGCAGGAATGGAGGGCGCACTTGCGTCGGTTGTTTCTTCTTTGGTAGACGTACCGGTAATTGGAGTACCTACCTCGGTTGGATATGGCTACGGTGAAAAAGGAGTTGCCGCCCTTGCGTCAATGCTGCAGAGTTGTTCACTTGGGCTTTCCGTGGTAAATATAGATAATGGAATTGGAGCAGGCGCAGCTGCTGCAAACATAGCAAACAAAGCTAGACGTCGATAATTCCCAAGTCAGATAGCTCGGCTCCAATTCCAAATCCAACAAGAGCTATGCCGGTTCCAAGGCCTGCCATCTCAAGTCCTCCCTTGATGATATTTGTTTGTGCGAGTCTTGATTTTATTGCGCCCACTATGAAGGAGGCACTCAAACTTAGTCCTATTGCTATTGCAAGTGGAACATAACCATGCAAAAAGAAAAACGGCATGATGGGCAGAATTCCTCCGACCAAAAACGCGCCAAACATCCTAAATGCGCTCTTTAGTGGGTTGCCCACCACTTCGACATTGAGCTTGAGCTCCTCTGTTAGCATTGTATTTAGCCAGATTTTTTTGTCCGAGGTTATCTTGTTGACTATCATCTCCAGGTCTTTGCCAGAAAACCCTTTTGCTTTGTAAATGTCTTCTATTTCTTTTCGCTCAAGGTCTGGTTTGTTTTCTATTTCCCACTCTTCTCTTGCTATTTCTGATTTGAGCAGTTCGCGGTGTGCCTTGACTGCAAGATAGTTTTGCACCGCCATTGCCTTTGCTCCAGTGAACATGCCCACAAGTGCAGCTAAAATGATGATATTTGATGAGACGTCTGCTCCGCCCACCCCTGCGGCTATACCAAGGGAGGTGTTTATGCCGTCCCCAAAGCCAAATACAAAATCTCTGACTCCGCTTGACTCAGAGAGGTGTGGTTCTGTGTGTCTGGGCTCCGATATTTCCTTCATTTTTGTAAACTAGAATCTTGGATAATTTAAGCTTGAAAAAACAAGCCAGTAAGTATTTTATACTATATGATAAGTTTAAACTTCGTTGGCTGGCAAAAGAATAGTTCTTACTGCAGACCGCAGTTTAATGACCAACTATCGCGGTAACTTTCTTTATGGCTTCATAGCTTGTGGCCCTTACGAACTTCTCCCTGAATGGGTCTTTGACAAAGTATTCTGCCCAGCAGTCGAGACTGATCCGACCACCGGCGAGGCCAAAGTAGCCCAAGTGGGACTCAGGCGAGTCGAAAGTGCTCTGTTACAGGGTTACAGAAGAGACGAAGTCTTTGTCGCAAATCCGGATTACTTGGAAAAATCAATAGGGCCTGACACCAAGGTAGTAGGAATCAACGTAATGGATCCACTCGGAATGGCACCAGTCACTACCACCATGTCTCCTGAAAAGTTGTCCTATGTTGCAATGAAATTCAAGCGCATGTGTGCAAAGATAATTCAGCTAAAGAAAAAGTACAACTTCCACGTAGTTGTTGGTGGAAACGGTGCGTGGGAGCTTGCAAAATCAGATAGAATGAAGATTCATGGAATCGACACAGTTGTAGTGGGCGAGGCAGACGAGCTCGCACTGGATTTGTTCAAGGATCTAGAAAATGGCGATGCCCCTGAACTCATGCATTGTTTTGTAAAGAACATACAAAACATTCCAATCATTGAAGGCCCAACTGTCAACTCACTCATTGAGGCAATGCGTGGATGCGGAAGAGGATGCGACTTTTGCGACGTAAATAAAAGATCCAAAAAAGATCTACCTCTTAATAGGCTCCAGCACGAGGCAAAGATAAATCTGGATTACGGATTTGACTCCATTTGGCTGCATTCAGACGAGATGCTTTTGTACGGGTGTGAAAGTAAAGATTTTCAACCAAACCGCGACGCAATAACTGAATTGTGGAAAGGACTCAAAGGCCTTGGCGCGAACTTTGTTGGAACCACCCATATGACATTTTCTGCTGTTGCAGCAGATCCGTTGTTGCTAAAACAGATGTCAGAGATAAACAACATGCACACAACCGGCAGGTGGCTTGCGACAAACCTTGGAATTGAGACAGTTGCCCCAAGAATGGTCAAAAAACATCTAGGGGTAAAGACAAAGCCATTTTCAACTGATGAATGGGGTTGGGTCGTAAGAGAGGGCGCAAGAATAATGAATGAGAACCACTGGTTCCCAGCGGCTACTCTCATAATAGGCTGGCCTGATGAGACGCCTGATGAGACTCAATACACAATTGATCTGATTGAAGACTTTAGGAAGACAAACTTTAGAGGCCTTGTAGCACCGTTATTGTATCAAGACTTTTCTGAGAAGAACTCGATGCACTTTGGAAACCTCAACGAGGCTCAGTTCACACTGTTCTGGAGGTGCTGGGAAAACAACCTGCGTGTCATAAACGACATAGTCCCGATCATACTTAGAAACAAGACGTATGGCCCACCAATGAAGATCTTCATGTATGGTTTGATAAAGGCGGGAACTTGGGCAATCATGAGGTATCTGCGCGGATTGTGTAAGGATCTCTTCAACGGCAAGTTGCCAGAAGACATCGTAGAAAAGTACGCAAGAAGCAGATCCG
>JBKBQK010000127.1:0-3885 GCA_046292705.1 Candidatus Nitrosotenuis sp.
TCCAACAAAATCCACCTTTACGCAATTTGTGACTGCGGACAAAAACGGCAACATCTGGTTTGTCGAGCAACGCGGCAACAAGATTGGCAGAGTTACCCTGACTGAAGACTCTGCACTGAGTGTCACAGAGCCAACGGTGAGCTTTGTGATCCGTTACTCTGAGCTGGTCTCGCCCTTTGTGTCAGCAGGAATTATAGCTACTTCGTTGTTTTTTGTAAAGAGCGTGCACGACAGACGGCGACTGGACTCGATACTGGACTGAAAATAGTTTGTTCTTTTCGAACGACATGGCGGTATTATCCAACTTGGTGTAACTTCATTTATGCACAACGCTGCCGACTCTGAACAAAAAAAGGGAGCGGGCTATTTTGCAAAACGACTAAAGGAAAGCGGCATCAAAACAGACAAGAAAGAAGAGACAACACCGGCCGACAAACAGCCGATGTCTTCCGCAGGCCAGATATTTGAAGAAAGTACAAAGTCAATTTCATCTATGGCAGGCGACATGAGTGAGACTGCAAAGATGGCTTCCTCTATGAGGGAAGGTATACAAAGAGTCAAAAAACTTGCTAATATTTTGAATTCCGAGAATCCCTTATGTGACGATAGATGTAATTATGACGGAGTGAATTTTTCGAGTGAATCTGCGCAAGAACAGACGGCTAAGACTGCAAATACCATCACTTTGTCACTAAAAGATGAGGAAAAAATCGCAAGCCTCATAGCTGATTATGCAAAGAAGAATCTCTCAGACATCAGGTCAGATACAGACAAAATCCGCAACGAGTTACAGGAGTTCAGAGATAACTTAAAACGCAAAGAAGCCGAGTTAGTTCAATTCAGAGAAAAGATAAACCAGACACGAACGACAACAAATGAAGGTAGTGTTACAGAGCAGACTGTCCAAAGCCCAGACGGCCTTCAGCAATTCTCAGAGTTTGATGTTGCAACATCCGCAGATTCTGCCGATTTGAATTCGGTAGACGAAACACAGGAATTTAACAAGTTTGCAACCATACAGAAACAAATAAAGGAAGGTGAAAAAACGCTCTTGGAGCTGCGCTGGAAGATAAAGAAGGCTGAGCTGGAGTATCAACAGATAGTTCTAAAAAAAGAAGAGAGTGATGGACTTGAGACCAAAATCAAAGAACTTGAAGTAAAAAGAAACCAGCTACAAGCAGAAGTCAGGAGTCTTGAAAACCAAAACAAAGCCTCAAAGCAGGAGCTCAGAGAGCTTGAGCAAAAAATCGAGCAGGCCAAAAAGGAATACGAAGAAAAACTTGCTGCAAAAAGGGAGCTTGACGACGTAAGATCCGTTCTGGATTATCTGAAGCTGGACAAAGAAGCCCTCAAGTCGGATCTGGAAGATTTGAGATCAAAGATAAAGCAGGTCGAAAAAGAGTATGAGGAGAAAAAATCAGCAAGAGACGAGCTTGAGGACGTCCGCTTTGACGTTTCCGCACTAAAGGCCGAAAAAGACACGCTTGTTGCAGAGATTGAGCAGCTGAATATGAGAATCAAAAAGACCGAAGACGAATACGAGGAAAAGAAGGCAGAAAAAGAAAAGATGGGTGAGCTCAAGGCAGTCATAACCCATCTAAAGATAGAAAAAGACGTAATCGAAGGTGACCTTGCAGAGCTGAAGGCAAAAATAAAGAAAGCTGAGCTGGAGCATCAGCAAAAAAGGGCCGCAGTTGAAGAACTACAAGAAGTGCGTGAAATCATTGCGTACCTCAAGCCGGAGAGGGACTCACTCAAAGCTGAGCTGGAGCATCTCAGAGACAGGATCCAAAAAACGCAGGATCTCTATGATCAGATAAATGCCAAAAAAAGGGAGCTACAATTGGAATGTGACGAGCTTAAATTCAAGCTAAGAAAGGCAGAATCTGAATACGAGGTAAAAAAAGACTTTTCACGCTTTAGCAGGTAGCGCTGTCGATCTTTGACCAATGAGTCCAAGGTACTTTGCTACCAAGGCCCCGACAAGAATAGCTACTGAGATCATCACTATCACCCCAGAGGGTGCAAGATCCCAGTAATACGATGTGATTATACCACTTACAACAGAAAATACGGAAATCGACATTGATATCCCAATTGTTTTTTTGAAGCCTTTTCCAAACAACATGGCTGTGATGTTTGGCAGCACGATAAGAGCCGATATGAGGAGTATTCCTACAAGGCGCATCGATGTAATTACGGTGATTCCTGCAATTATTACAAATATGTAATTGAGCCTGTCCACGTTGAGGCCGCTTACCTTTGCCTGCTCCTCATCAAAAGTAAAGTGGAGCAGCTGCTTTCTTAGCGCAGCTATTGCCGCTACAACTGCTGCACTTATTCCGACGATAAGAACCGTGTCCTCTGTGCTTATGAGAAGTATGCTACCAAACAAAAAGCTGAAAAGATCTACTGAGAATCCGTCGCTTGCGGAGATAAGCAGCACTCCTACGCCAAACCCTGATACTAAAAGAACTGCGATTGCTGCATCGCCTGAGATCTTTGTGCTTTTTCTTAGCTTTGTCATCCCAAGCGCCCCCAAGATGGAGACAGCATATGCAGTCCATAGCGGATAGATTCCTGCAAACATTCCAACCGAGATTCCGCCAAAGGCCATGTGCGAGAGTGCATCCCCAAACAGAGAGTGCCTACGCAGTACAAGAAACAAACCCATCAGAGAACAGATGACGGCAATAGCAGAGCCTGCAATCAGTCCCTTTTGCATAAAGCTGTAGCTTAGAATTTCAAGGCTCATTTCTAGCTGTGATCATGCATGTGCATCTGCATTGCGGACTCGGCGTATGTTTTGAGCAGTTCCTTGTTGGAGAAGAATTCCTCTTTTTGGCCGTGGAAGAACAGCTTTCTATTCATGCACGCTACTCTCGTTGCAAGCTTTGAGATTGCCTCTAAATCATGCGAGGACCACACTATTGTGATTTTGTTTTCGTCGTTGATTCGTTTAATCACATCGTAGAATTTGTTTTGCGTATCCACGTCAACTCCAGTCACTGGCTCATCAAGTATCAGCAGAATAGGATCCTTTACGAGTGCTTTTGCGATAAAGACACGCTGCATCTCACCACCTGACAGCTCGCCGATCCTTCTGTCTTTTAGCTGATCCAAGTTGACAGTCTTTAGTGCTTCTATTACCCTGTCGTGGTCTTTACCTATTTTTTTGTAGACTTGGTTCCAAGTGAATCCATTTTTTTGCAAAAATACCGCACACTTGTTAAGATTTTTTTCTGGCAGAAGGCCCATTGCGACTATTTCTGATACAGTTGCAGGAAAATTTGCCTCAAAGCTGACCCTTTGGGAGACGTAGCCTACGAGTGGAAGCAGTGGTAGGTATTTTTTGCCTTCATAGCCAAACAGCCTTATCTGACCAGTATAATTCTGCAGGCCCAAAACTGCTCTAAACAAAGTAGTTTTGCCTGCGCCGTTTGGGCCTACTATTCCAAGAAGATCACCTTCGTCTACGCTAAAGCTTACGTTGTCTATAGCAGGCTCGCCGTTATACAATATTGATACGTTGGATACTTCTAGGACATTCATTGGCATTCAAGTGCGATTTTGATGTTTTGCAGGTTTTCTTCCATTTTGTCAAGGTATGTGGTGCCTTTAGCAATCTCTTCTTTTGATAGTCCTTCAAGTGGGCTGAGAGTCAGAACCTGGACACCTGCTTCGTCTGCAAGTGCTGTTACAAGCTTCGGATCAATTAATTCTTCAGCGAAAATTACGTTAATGTCATTTTCTTTGACAAAATCCACTATATCCTTTAGATCACTTGCGGTGGCTTCCGATTCCGGTGCAAGACCAGATAACGCAAATGTCTTGATGCCGTATCTGTTTGCAAAATACGAAAACGCCGTATGGAATGTCACGATG
>JBKBQK010000128.1:0-3811 GCA_046292705.1 Candidatus Nitrosotenuis sp.
GGCGTAATCGAAGACGCAAGGCTTGAGGACCTGAGCCACTTTGAATCGTGCCTCTCGCGAATCTATGAGCTTGGAGGAAGCTTGCCAAACGACGCAACCGAGTTCATAAAGATGTCTGGCTGCGAATTTCTACAACTTCCACCAAACAAGACAGACATTAGGGCAATAATGGAAAAATGCCTTAAAGCAGAACAAGGCGCAATCGTCAACTGGAACAAAATCTGCCAGATGACCTATGGAAAGGATCCTGCAACATACGATGTAGCAAAAGACATCCTACGAGAAGAAATAGAGCATGAAGCATGGTTCTTGGAACTTCTCTATGGAAGGCCTTCTGCACACATGCGAAGAAAATTTCCAGGCGAAAGACCCCACACACACAAGCATTCAAGGGCGTTGGGATGATATCTTATATTTTCTTTTTAATGAAATAACTTTGGTCAAAACACAACTCATGCTTGCAGTATTTTTGATATTTTTTGTAATCTCATTTGGTGCTGCATTCGGACATGGCGTAGGTTACGAAACACTGCCACCGCAAATGCTGGGGGATAGAAAGGTGGCAATGGAGGTGAACTCTAATGTGGACAACACAACAGGCAGAAAACAAATTACACTTTCAATGTTTGATACAAACACCGGAATTACAGTAAGAAACGTCAAGTACCACATCCAGACAATCAAAGCATCGACGCCCATTTTTGAAGGAACTTTTGATGCAGCAAACGGAATACTTGTCTTTGACTTGATTCCAGACGGTTCCAAAGAAATTACGATCGCAAAAAAATCAGACGGTGGCTTCTTTGAGTCCCTGCTTGGGAGCAAAGGCACAATTGAAGCAAAAGGTGACATATTCAAACACGGTGGACTGTACAAGTTCAAAATAGACATACTGGAGGCAGAAAACTATTCAAAGTCAAAAAACAAGTCGGTACTCTTTGAGTCTGGAATTTCGTTTCCCGAAGTCAGCGTACTTGAAATAAATGACGACAATTATGGCATCCAAAAAATTCAAACAATAACCTACTATGAGACGCTTGACTCGCTAAACTTTGACGCAAAAACAAAATCAATACAATTTACGATGCCTTTTGAGTGGACTGAATCCAACATAAATCAGACCACCGTCATACACCAAGAAGTATCTATTCCAAAAACATTTGGTTCACTGCAAGTCTCAGAGTATGGCGCAACAGTAAACGGCATTGAGCTTCCCGCTCAATCAATCACCGTGGATGATTTTGGCAAAGAAAATCGGGTCATCCACCTACTGGTGTATCAAAATGAGATTTTCAAGTTATATGAAACACAACAGAAAACTCTAGATAAAATCGACTTTGAGATCTTTCCCAAAACAGACGATCTGTTAATTGTGGCAGCAACTGATAACGTTCAGTACAAAATAGCATTGACTACAAAACCTAGGCATGTTTTCGCAGGCAATGATGTCACGTTTATGTTCAAAATATATGACGTATTTTTGTCCAATAAAGTGGTTTCAACTACGTTTGAGCTTATGATAGAATCTGACGGAAAACAGCTCTACAAGACAAGCTCAAAAAGTACCGATGAAAAAGACAAATGGAACGAAATCGTCTTTTCAGTACCAAAAGATGCCGCAGACAAGCTAGTCCTTCACTTCGAAAACCTTGGTGGCAACAAGCTGGCAAGATCGGAGATCCCAGTGTTGATAAGTAAAAATGAAGGCCAAATCCCGTCATGGATAAAAAACACAGCAGGTTGGTGGTGTGAAGGCTCAATCTCAGATGGAGATTTCCTCAAAGGCATCGAGTATTTGATTTCACAACATATCCTCAGAATACAGGCCATCTCACAATCTGGCTCTGAGAAGACGGTTCCGATCTGGGTCAAAAACAGTGCGTGCTGGTGGGCAGATGGCAGTGTCTCTGATACTGAATTCATAAATAGTATTGCGTTTTTAGTCAAAAATGATATCATAAAACCCTAAATTCGGCGTTATCTTGTGATGTGTAAATGATGTTGAGGTATTTGTTGGCTGCGATCAAACACATGCTAAAACTTATGTAGTTGTATACTCAGATGGGCGATAACGGATGCAACAAGAATTTGTCACCGTTGACAACTCCAAAATTCGCTATCTAAAGGTAGGCTACTCTAAAAGAAATCTGATTTTAATTCATGGTCTTGGTGCATCTGCAGAAAGATGGACGCGAGTAATTCCTCACTTTAGCAAGGATTTCACCGTGATTGTACCGGATCTGATCGGATTTGGCCAAAGCGACAAACCAAACGTCGATTACACCACAGAGTTTTTTGCAAACTTTATTGGACAATTTTTGGAAAAACTTAGAATCAAAGAATCGACAATGATGGGCTCATCGCTTGGTGGACAGATCGCAGTAGAGTACGCTGCACAAAACCAACAAACCGTTGATAAACTCGTACTTGTTTCCCCGGCGGGGGCCATGAGACAGTCTACTCCTGCATTAGACGCATACATTATGGCTGCACTGTATCCGGATCCTGCCAGTGCAAAGAACGCATTTACTATGATGACTGGCAACAACAAGCCAGTAAGCGATGAGATTGTGGAAAGCTTCGTTGAGCGCATGAGGATGCCAAACGCAAAGTTTGCATTCATGTCGACGCTCCTTGGGCTCAAAAACGCACCAGAGATCTCTGTCAAGCTTGAGCTGTTGCATGTGCCGACACTGATTGTCTGGGGCAGTCTTGATCCTGTGATCCCAGTCAAGTATGCTGAGTATTTTGTCAAAAAAATAAAAGACTGCAGATTCTACCAGTTGGAAAACTGCGGCCATACTCCGTATGTGGAAGACCCAGACGGTTTTTCAAAAATAGTTCTTGAATTTCTCAAAAATCGTAGCTAGGCTTAAATAAGCACTGTGGTAGATAATACCAATGGTTGGTAATGAAGACCAAACAAATTACGCAGAGATGTTTCAACAGTGGGTACAAAAAGGAGGCAAGGCACAAACCGAGTTCATAAAGGCGTTGTGCTCTTACATGGAAAGCAACCAAAAGTTTGACCCGTTACAGACGATCAAAGATCTCACAGCAAAAGCCATCCAAGCGCAGCAAAGCTTTGTCAGCAACATGACGGCGCTGCAAAAAAACGCAATGGAGCAGCTCTTCAACATGAGTGGCATGATGCAGAACTTTATGGGCTGTGGCGCATTCAAGACTACTGTTGGAAGCAACGGCAGAATTTCCATTCCTGAAGCAGAGCGTGAAGCCTTGAAGATAAACGAAGGTGACCTAGTTCAGGTGCTGATTATGCCGCTTGACAGAAAAAAGAGCAAATAGTGCTTCTTATCTTTCTTTTATCCACTGAATCAGCTCAGGCAGGATCTGTTTTTGTGAATACGAGCTTGCAATCATGCCAACATGCCCTGTTGGGTATATACGGAGTATCTTGTCCTCGCTACCTACGGCATAGTATAATGGCATACTACATTCCGGTGAGACGAGGTGGTCGCCCACCGCGCACTGGATGAAAATGGGCATGGTTATCTGCTTGAGGTCTACCTTCCTGCCGCCAACTATCATCTTGTTTTGAATCAACAGGTTTTCTTGGTACACATCTTTGATCCATTGCCTGAACAGCTCGCCTGGTATGGGTGGAGTCTCGCTGAGCCATTTTTCAACTCTGAGGAAGCTGTCTACGAAGTCTTTGTCATGGATGTTTTTGAAGAATCTATAGTATTTTTCTAGACCCTGCTCAAACGGTTTGAGTATTGAAAAGCAGTAATACATGAATTCAGGTGGCATATTCCCAATAGTGTCGACAAGCTTGTCCACATCAATGTGT
>JBKBQK010000129.1:0-3796 GCA_046292705.1 Candidatus Nitrosotenuis sp.
CCTTACTCCGAGAGATTTTTCAAAATTTTCTTTTATTTCTGCGATTTCAGAGTCGGTGATTCGTACTGTTAGAATTTTTTTTGTGCAGAGTATGGCTTCACATTCATCTATTGCCAGATTTTTTGCATAAGATACGGCGTCACTACAAATCGTCAAATCTAATTTGCTCTTGGATTCTTGTATCTGTATTTATCAAGTTTTACCAGCTCAAAATAAGATCCAAATTTCGACGCATCATCCACTCTATCGAGCTCATCTTCTTCTAACTCGGCGTTGTATACTTTGAGAATCTTGTATGTTGTGCTTCTTTGTGCTGGGATCCTGCCTATCTCTCTTATAAGGTGTCTGATTTGTTTTGGTTTTAGCAGCTGGCCATGCTGGGATCCTGCAGAAGTGGAGATGCTCTCATTAATGAGTGTGCCACCAAAGTCATTTGCACCCCATGTGAGAAGAACTTGAGACATTTTTGGCCCTTCTTTTACCCAAGACATCTGTATGTTGTTGATGTAATTGTTAAGCATGATTCTGGCTATTGCATGTGTCAGCATGACATCGCATGCACTTGCGCCACTTCGTATTCCCTCATGCAAGTTGTGTTTGTACATTGGGGCCTCAGTGTGGATAAAGTTGAGGGGGACAAACTCAGTAAATCCACCAGTTTCTTTTTGGATCTCTCGAATCTTTGCGATATGTCTTATCCTGTCTTCATGACTCTCAATGTGGCCAAACATAATAGTTGAAGTCGAGTTTATGCCAAGTTTGTGAGCAGTCTTGATTACCTCTATCCAATCATTTACAGTAATTCTGCCCGGTGAGATCTTGTCGCGAATGTCCTGATCAAGGATCTCGGCCGCCGTGCCTGGCAGGGTGTTGACACCGGCATCCTTTAGTCTTGCGAGATATTCTTTAATCGAAAGTCTTGAGCGACTTGCCCCATAAAGAACCTCTTCTGGTGAAAATCCATGTATGTGAATGTCTGGAATCTCTGTTTTGATTGCCCTGCATATGTTTTCGTACATGTTTCCATCCATGTCTGGTGGCAGTCCTGCCTGGATGCACACCTCGGTTGCGCCAAGACTATGTGCTTCTTTTGCACGTCTTACGATCTCTTGAGTCGGCAAAAAGTATCCTTCCTCTTCTCTAAAATCTCTACTGAATGCGCAAAAGCCACACTGTTTTATGCAGACGTTTGTAAAGTTGATGTTTCGATTCACAACAAAAGTGACGATGTCGCCGACGCGTCGTCTCCTAAGCTCGTCGGCTACCATGCCGACTAGGTGAAAGTCTATGCCTCTTGCATCGTACAGCCTTACTCCCTCTTCAACTGTGATTTCCTTTTCTTCTAGTGCTCTATCAAGTGTATCAGCTATGAGCGGATCTGCGTTCTTCAAAAGGGGCTCTATCTGACTCATCTCCAACACTCCTCCTTTACAAAACCGTCTTTATCCATTATCCTGGCAATTTCGTTGTATAGGTGTGGTTCCACAAGATGCATAAATTCAGGATAAACTGGGAAGCGAGCCTTAAACTCAAATCCAGCTTTTTCAGTATTTTTTTGAACAAATTCTATTTGCGGCCAACCAAACTCCGGATTTACGTAATCTTGCGTGATGGGAGATATTCCTCCCCAATCGTTTATTCCCGCTTCGATGAAGCTTTGGTATGAGTGTGGAGACAAGTTTGGTGGAATTTGGATGTTCATTTGCGGCATTATTATTCGACACAATGCGACCATCATCTTAAAGTAGCTCTCTTCTGCGGATTCGACTTGGTGCATTGCAGTATCCTGCTTTGGCTGAAAGTTCTGCAAGATGATCTCCTGTATGTGGCCATATTTTTGATGAAGTTTTCTTATCTCAAACAACGAGTCTATCAATTCATACGGCGTTTCCCCGATTCCAACTAAGACGCCAGTAGTCATCGGCATTTTTAGTTCGCCCGCACTCTCCAGAACACGCAACCTTGCCTTTGGATTCTTACTTGGCGCCATCTGGTGTGGCATATTTTTATGCATTAATCGCTCACTTGAGTTTTCAAGCATCAGGCCCATACTCACGTTAGTTTTTTTGAGCTCGCTTATCTCTGGTTTTGTGAGGTTACCTGCATTTGTGTGGGGGAAAAGACCCTCGGAAAATGCAATTTCGGAGGCATGCACCAAATATTCTGCGGTGCTCGAAAAACCGTTTTCCTTGAGCCATTTTTTTGCTTCGGCATATTTTTGTTCTGGCCGCTCGCCAGTGACAAAGAGCGCCTCAATGCATTTGTATTTTCTTGCGAGCCTTGCTAAACCTCTGACGTCATTTTTACTCATCAAAGAAAGCTTTGATTCGCCAGGCTCCGCTTTGTACGTACAATAACCACATGTGTCTCTGCATAGATTTACTAGATTGAAGAATGCTTTTTTTGAAAATGTGACTGATCTTGATTTGTGTTTGTTGCGTAGAATCTGGGCAGTTTTGTAGACCTCGGCAGCCCTTGTGACTGAAAAATCAAAAATCTTGTATGCGTCGTCGCGTTGAATCTCTTTTCCATCTAGTGCATGATTCAGCTGCTCGCAGCTTAACACAAGATCACTCAATACGTGGATTTTTCGATTCTGCTATTTATCTTTGTGTCGCAGTTGAGTTTATGAGTTCTCTGTTGGAATTTGGTCGCTCCTCCAACGTAATTATCATGTCTGTGGCCTTGCCGTCACGTAAAATTTGCAAAACCATCTGATCACCTACAGATTTTTCACGTTGCAGGTGAATCAAAATGTCGTCAATTTTTCTTACAATCTTGCCGTCAACTGCAAGTATTATGTCACCTCCCACTTGGTAGCGTACACCATCGACTTCTTTTATTTCAGTAGTGCCACGCATACCTGCTTTCTGTGCAGGACTGTCATCTAAGACATTGATCACCAAAAATCCTCTAGCATTACGTAGGTTTAGAATTTGGGCCAAGTCTGGGTCTATGTCTCTGCCAGAAATTCCAACCCATGGATGATGATATACTCCAGTTTCAATCAAGTTTGGAACTATTTTTTGAATCGTTCTTGAAGGGATTGCAAAGCCTACGCCTGCAAACTCCCCACTCTCTGACTGTATTGCTGTATTGATGCCTATCACTTCGCCACGCATATTCAAAAGCGGTCCACCGGAGTTGCCTGGGTTTATTGCGGCATCCGTCTGAATTATGTCTGGTATCTGGAATCCTCTGTCTTGCGATGGTAGCAACCTTCCTAACTGGCTTACTATTCCTGAGGTCATAGAACCGGATAGCCCAAACGGATTTCCTATCGCAGCAATCTGTTCTCCAACCTTCAGCTTTGAAGAATCGCCTACTGTCAACGGAAATAGCGCATCTGAGCTCACATTTACCTTGATTACTGCAAGGTCGGTATAGAGATCTTTTCCGACCACCTTTGCACGAAATGATCTTCCATCCAGAAAAGTGACAACGAGTTTTTCTGCATTTTGTACAACATGTTCGTTTGTTATTATGTGACCGTTCTTATCGTACACAAAACCGGAACCTATTCCACCAGGGCCGCGTGGGTCGTTGTCAGGCCGCTTGACGTTGATTCGAACTACACCAGACTCGGATTTCTCAAAAATCTCAACTAAGGTAAGTTGCTTTGTCTGGTCTTGTGCAATGACTGAGTTCTTTGTTGAATCGGAAATCTCGTCTACTGTAGGCACTTTGGTTGGAGGATTTAAGAAAATACTATATGCGATCAAAACGATGACCACACCAAGTAGCCCACCGACGATTGCAGATGACTTGCTCAATAATTTGGCAGCTTTCGCTTAAT
>JBKBQK010000130.1:0-3758 GCA_046292705.1 Candidatus Nitrosotenuis sp.
CCCCTGCTGCTTCTATGTTCTTTGGAAGCTTTGGTACAAGGAGCTTGATTATCTCAGTTGACAGATTTTCCACGGTTGCCTCTCCCTCAAGTAGATAGGTGGTGTCTTTTGGTACTTGCATATCAAAGGTGCCACGAGGTCCCTCAAAGGCGATTCGATAGTGTGTCTGATCCTCGCCTTTTAGGTACTTGTTGTTGATAAAGAATTTGTGATCTAAAATAGAAATCGTGTCTTTGATTATCTTCTTTGCCTCGCCAAAATCAATTAGCAAATTGTTTTTCATGTCTCCTACCAGCTCAACTAAAACATTTGATGTGTGGCCATGCAAGATAGAACACTTTTCAACAAGCGGCAAAATATGCGCATAATCAAAAGCAAAGGAGGGATCCTCTATGAATATGGAGCCACTCTGCGCATCTTCTGTGTCATAGTACATTACATCGTCTAGCTCCTTTATCTTTGCTGCAAATTTGGGCTGGCCTATTGCCATTATTTTGATGTCTTGACTGAATTTTTTTACGAGCTTGTAATTCTCAATATCTGCATCGGAATCTATTACTTCAATCAGCTTTCCGTCTTCTGTTTTAAAATCAATTACAACAGATTTCCCATCTGGTAGGGTGACTGTATGTTGGTAGTTGTAATCGATTCCTAAAAAAGACAGCATTTGGGATACTGACAGCTCTGTTCTTGACTTGAGCAGTGTGCCTTTTTTGTCGATGTATCTAAAATCAGAATCAACGATTACGGGCTCTGTTACCATTTGCAAAAATGCTCTTTACTCCGTATATAAATTGAAATAGTGTGATCTTGGGATTTTTACTTCAAAGAATCGAATGCTTTTGCAAGAGCAATATCATTTGAAGTTATGCCTCCTACATCGTGCGTCATTAGGTCTACTTTGAGCTTGTTGTACACGTTGAACCATTCCGGATGGTGATTCATAGTTTCTGCATGCAAAGCGGCCTTTGTCATAAAGGCAAACGCCTCGATAAAGTCCCTAAAGACATATTCTTTGTGTAACTTGCCATTCTGCAATAACCACCCTGGAAGATTTCTTAGCTCTTTTTTTATCTGCTCATCTGAAAGCTTTTCAGCTCGCACAATTAAGATCAGTCTAACTTAAATTAATAATTTTATGTGTATAGTCAAATGCTGCAATTGAATGTGTTACTAGAAAAAATCAAGACGACAATATCACAAACTGTATTGGACAAAAAAATCGGATTTGCATTTTCAGGCGGAGTGGACAGCACAACAATGGCAAAAATCTGTAACGATATGAACTATGAAGTAACCTTACTTACTATTGGATTTGCCGGATCTCACGACATCGAGTTTTCAAAACAAGTAAACAAATTTCTCAAACTACCACATAAAATACTGGAAATTAATCCAAATGAGTTTGCTTGTATTCAAAACAAAATAAAATCTACAATAAAAACAGAAAATCTATCTTGGAATGAAAACAACATTGCGTTTTATTATGTAGCCAAATTGGCACAAAGCTTGGGATTGCACACAGTAGTCACTGCAAACGGAATAGACGAACTGTTTTGTGGATATAATGGATATAGAGATGCAATCAGGGAAGGAGAAAGTAAGGTGATGGATCTAATGAACTCCAAACTCGACAACGAAATAGCAATGATGAAAGCAGTAAATCTGGTATGTTCTGAATTTGGCGTAAAGATCGTTCAACCACTGCTTTCAGAAGAGTTCATTGCCTACGCAAAATCAATTCCTATCTCAGAAAAAATAACCGATGAAAACGATCTTTACAGAAAACACATAATCCGAAAACTTGCAGCTCAAATAGGCGTCCCGCAAATATCTGCAAATGCAAGAAAAAAAGCGTTACAGTATGGCTCACTTATTCACAAAGCAGTAATAAAATCTAGATAAACTTCTTGCAAACTCTTTGTACTGTAGAGTTTACATTCTCAATTATCTTTGGCGATGCACCAAGGTGGCTTGCAGGAGAAAATACTTTGTCTATTTCGTAGTCAGTAAGCTTCGAGGAGATAAAATCATCTTTCTTTATTGCATCGCTGTAATCCATTCTCTTATCATGTGCTTCGAATGCAGCCTTTTGGACCGCTCTGTATGCCTCAAATCTTGGCACTCCTTTTTTGATCAAGGCCTCTAAGACAAACTCTGCAAATATCTGCCCTTTTGTGACGTAGAGATTTTGTTCTATTTTTTCTGTGTTTACCCTAAGTTTCTCAATTATTTTTATCATGGTCTCTACCATCTCGTCAAGTAAAATGGAGCACATTGGTATCGTAAATCGCTCGTTTGCAGAATTTGAAAGATCACGTTCGTGCCACAGGGCAATATTCTCAAATGTCACACTCATCTGGCTGCGTAATAGCTTTGAGAGAGATGAAATTCTCTCACTTTTGATTGGGTTTCGCTTAACGGGAACTGCACTGCTGCCCATCTGGCCTTCCTTGAAGTGCTCTGATACCTCACCAATTTCAGTTCTCTGCAGATTGCGTATTTCGACTGCAATCTTTTCAAGTGTGCTGCCTATCAATGCAAGCTGAAAGACATATTCGGCGTATCTTTCCCTTGGGATGATTTGTGTGGTGACTTCGGCAGGAAACAATCCAAGTCTTTTTGCTACTTTTTTTTGCACTTCGACTGCCTTTACACCCATGAGCGAACCAGTACCGACTACACCAAGTGTCTTGCAGATGAGCACTCGTTTTTTTAGCTCCTCTATTCTTTCTACATGTTTTGCCATCTCAGAGGCCCAGTTTGCAAATTTGAGGCCAAACGAGATGATGCTTGCATGCTGTCCGTGTGTACGCCCAACTGCTGGGATGTATTTGTATTGTTCTGCCTTTTGTGCTAAAAGCAATCCCAGTCTTGCAACTTTTGGCTCAATTATTGAAAGTGCATCTCTGATTTGCATCGAGGTACTGGTATCCACCAAATCGTTACTTGTAAGCCCATAGTGAATCCAGGGTCGTGCAGCTTGTTTGCATTTCTCACTGAGGGCCTCGACAAGTGCGGCCGTGTCGTGATCGCTTTTTGTCTCAAGCTGCTTTACTCTTTTTGCGGTAATTCTGCCTGATTTTGAGGCTGCAAGGATGTTGTAGGCCGCAGCTCTAGGTATGAGGCCAAGCTCTGCTTGAGAGATTGCAGCAGCGCCTTCGATTTGTAGCTGGTAATCTATTTTCTTTTGTTCATCGAAAATTTCAAGCATTTTGGGCGTGCCATACCGGCCGCCGTCAATTGGAAGAATTGGCACAAGATCACTGGAATTGATTCAAAAATAAACTTACTTGCCAACGTATGATTGATTTTTTGCTTCAAACTAGTATGAAACCTTTTTTCAACTAAATACTGGATGCCTCTCAAAAATTCCTCCTCTATTATCATGTCTTGGCCATGCCAGCTAGCAGTTCTTTTGACCCGGGCCGGAATTGTCTTTTCCTCGTTATCCTGCTTTAGCAATTGTCCATCTATGGTTATAATGTCTTACCTAATGAAAGAATCGATTCCTTCAATAAAACACCTATCATCAATTTCGTCATTTGACCACAGATTGGCATATTGTTTTACCCATGAAGGAACGATAGTTCGCACCTGTTAAATGACTCCAACTATGTCATAGATTGTCTTCTGTGGGAACTGGGCATCAAACCACTGTCTGAATCGTTCCTCATTATTGTATCTGTCTATGTAGTATTGTGGTGGGTGTTGTGAGTCTGGAAAACCAGAAATGATCGTCGGTTTGTATCCTACTA
>JBKBQK010000131.1:0-3715 GCA_046292705.1 Candidatus Nitrosotenuis sp.
AAAGCATTAAGAAAAAAGGTTGGCCCTGGAAGCCCACTTCTTAACAGAATTGTTGCAAGTATCTCACAGGTAGCTGATGCTTCTATGGAAAAAGAGATAAGGAGATTCTTCAAGGCAAACCCGACACCAGGTACAGAAAGAACACTTGAACAAACGCTGGAAAGAATTAGAATACACACTGCACTTTTGCAGAGGATGCAAAAAGAATTTTCATGAACAAAAAAATCGTACTTGCTGCAGTTGGTACAATAATTGCGTTTGGAATCGGAATCTCGATATTTCAAAGCATAGAAACTTCGGAAAAATACTCTAAGATATTTTATCTAGATGCAACGTTTTACGAAGACAGAAAGTACATACAAATAAAATTCGATGATGTTACAGAAAAAACATCTAATGTGACACTTGAGATACTTGGAATGGAACAGTCATTCCAAAAGAAATTCTCTGGCTCTCATTTTGATATTCAGGTACCATTTGATGGCGTCCCAGAGTATGGCTGGAAGTCGATGCCGATAACACTTGTAGTGGAGCACTACGAATTTGGAAAAGTGGGGCTAAAGACAGAAGTGCACAATTACCAGCAACCCTCAAGCAAGGTTATTTTTAGCGAGCTCTGACGCCAACAAGAATTTATTGCAGAAAAAAGTGTGGAATCTGGTTGGATCTTTTAGCGGATTTAAAAAAAGGCAAGCGAGGTGCTATTGCAAAGGTAATCTCAATAATTGAAAACGATGAAACGCAAGCACGCAAAATAATCAAAAAGATCTTCAAAAATTCTGGACATTCTATAGTGATAGGCATAACAGGTCCTGCAGGTGCAGGCAAAAGCTCACTAATCAACAAAACCACAGTGGCACTAAAGAAATTGGGACTCAAAGCAGCCGTGTTGGCAATAGACCCAACAAGCCATGTCACAGGAGGCGCTATCCTGGGCGACAGGGTAAGGATGACAGAATCTACTGATTCTGGCACCTACATACGAAGCATTGCATCACGCGGTGCAACTGGCGCAGTATCGCGCTCAATTAGAAACAGTATCAGGGTGCTTGAATATGCTGGATTCAATCCAATCATAATTGAGAGTGTTGGGGCAGGTCAGACAGAAGTTGAGATAGCCAACATAGCAGACATTACGGTTGTAGTCTTTAATCCACACACAGGTGACAGCATTCAGACAATCAAAGCAGGAATAACTGAAATTGGTGATATTTACTTGGTAAACAAAAGCGACCTTGAAGGTGCATCACAACTATATGACTCTGTCAAGGAATTCATAGGCATGACTGAGAAAAACCCAATAATTCTGCAGACGTCTGCTACAAAAAACAAAGGAATAGACGAATTTGCAAAGACACTAAAGGAACTCATGTACAAAAAAAAGAAAACTAAAAAAGATCTGGACGGTAAACGCTTGGAAATCGAACTAAAAGATATTGTTTTAAATAATGTTAGAAACAAAATCGACACGTTGTTGAAATCAGATAAAACTTATTCAAAATATCTAAAAATGCTGCAAGCTAGAAAAATCGATCCATTTGAGGCAGCAGACAAGATATCTGGCTCAATTCTAAAGCGATGAATCATGGCGCAAAAAGAAATCCAAAAAACAAAACAAGACAAAAAACCAAAAGAACTACTAACCGATTCTAACATTCCAGTAAAGAGGATTTATCACCAGACAAAAAAACTTCCAAAAGAAGATGCAGGCAAGTATCCGTTTACGCGCGGAATTCATGCAGATATGTACAGAGAAAGACTTTGGACTATGCGCCAGTACTCTGGTTTTGGAGACGCAAAGCAAACTAACGAACGGTTCAAATTCATGCTACAAAAAGGCCAGACGGGTCTTTCGATGGCCTTTGATCTGCCGACTCAGATAGGCCACGATCCAGACGCACCTCAAGCAGAAGGGGAGGTAGGAAAGGTGGGCGTGTCTATTGCCTCACTCAAAGACATGTTTACAGCATTTGATGGCATCCCACTAGGCCAAGTCAGCACATCTATGACAATTAACTCGACGGCATCAACCTTATTGGCTTACTATATTGCAGTAGGAGAATCACAAGGATTTTCTAGCGTCCAACTCAGGGGGACGACCCAAAACGACATCCTCAAAGAATACATCGCAAGAAACACCTACATCTATCCACCGCAACCATCGATGCGATTAATTGGTGACATGATAGCATACTGTGCAAAACATGTTCCTCAATGGTATCCAATATCAATTTCCGGCTACCACATGAGAGAAGCTGGCGCCACGGCAATACAAGAAGTGGCATTTACTTTGGCAAACGCAATAGCATACATACAAACATGCCTCGATCGTGGACTCAAAATAGATGACTTTGCACCAAGACTTTCTTTCTTTTTTTGTTGTACAATAGAGTTCTTTGAAGAGATTGCAAAGTTCAGAATTGCACGCAAAGTCTACTCTAAAATCCTAAAGGAACAATTCCGTGCAAAGGATCCAAAATCAATGCAATTAAAGTTCCATACACAGACAAGCGGAGAGTCACTAACTGCACAACAGCCAGACAACAACATCGTACGCGTGGCAATCCAGACCATGGCTGCAGTGCTTGGTGGAACACAATCACTTCATACCAATTCAAGGGATGAAGCACTTGCACTGCCTACTGCAGAATCTGCCAAGATTGCGCTTCGAACCCAGCAAATTGTAGCACATGAAAGCGGAATAACAAAGACAGTTGATCCAATGGCCGGCTCCCACTACTTGGAATATCTCTGTGATGAAATCGAAGATGGCGTATGGAAGTACCTAAAACAAATCGAGAAGATGGGGGGAGCCTTGAAGGCAATCGAAAAAGGCTTCTTCCAGTCAGAAATACGCAAAAACGCCTACAGACTCAAAAAAGAAGTTGACTCTGGTGAAAGAATTTTGGTTGGTGTAAACAAGTTTGCAGACGAAGATGAGACAAAACAAGAACTTCTTAGAATAGACGACTCTGTTGGTGAAAAACAGAAAAAAGCAATCAAAACTTTGCGTTTGGAACGCGACGGCAAAAAAGTCGATTATGCATTGTCCAAACTAAAGGCAGCGGCAGAAAAACAAGACAACTTGATGCCGTTCATTTTGGATTCAGTCAAAGTTTATGCTACTACAGGTGAGATAAGTAACACATTCAGAGAAGTGTTTGGCGAGTATAGGCCAAATGAGGTTTTTTAATGAAGATTGATCACATTGCCATTGCAGTAAACAATGTAGAAGAAGCAGCAAAACAGTACCAAATGGCATTCGGGATAGACAAGATAATTTTTGAAACAGTCGAGTCAGAAGGAGTCAAGCTTGCCATACTTAAGCTGGAAAACGGAAGAATTGAGCTCATGGAGCCGACGCGACCAGACAGCCCAATCAAGAAGTTTTTAGAAAAAAAGGGAGAAGGATTACACCACATGGCGATTGCCACAAATGACATTGAAAAAGAATATCAGAGAATGGAAGGATGTGGAATTCAGTTCTTAGGAAATATACGAGATGGCTCTGAAGGAACAAAAATAACTTTCATTCACCCAAAATCGCTGCACGGAGTCTTAGCAGAGCTTTGCTCACACCCACATAACTAAAAATAATCAAGATATCGTGATTAACAAAAAATCTTTTCTACAGTGAACTGTATCACATTTATGGCTCAATCAACTACTTTAATGACACAGATATAGGACTAACAAAGCTCAACATGTGGATAGA
>JBKBQK010000132.1:0-3645 GCA_046292705.1 Candidatus Nitrosotenuis sp.
TCTAATCAGTGCATTCATAGGGATTCATTCATTACTATTTACCGTAATGTCTATGTGTCTGATGGTCGTAGGATTTTCTATATACAGCACGGCAAACTCAGTTCTGTTTTTCAAAACAATCCCAAAAGGCTTTGAAGGCAGGTATGTTGGGGTGAACAGCTCCATGGTCGGCACCGGTGTATTTGTAGGTGCGCTCACTGCAGGCTTCATAACAAAATCCTTTGCATATCCGGTCACCTTTGTAGTGGCATCTCTGATACTATTTGGCTCACTAATTCTTTTTAGATTCTATTTGCGACATCGCCTGTCTGGTAGATCTTTACAAATGTGAACAAGAAAGCCCTAATCGTTTAGGGCAGAAATGAAAGCAAGCACAAGAACCCCCGTGGATTACACAGAACCATCATTAGCAATGCTTAAGTTTGTGGAACGAGAAAGGACACATCTAAAAATATCTCTTTTTTTGAGAGATGCTGTGATCACAGTAGATTGCAGGGAGGCAGAACACCTCAAGCATGATCTGGCCGTGTTCGTGTCTGACTGGCTTGGGGCCATTCCATCAATAAAACTGCATGAATTCATGCTCTCTCCGCTTGAAAATGAGCGGCTAGACGGCCAGAAAGTGATTAAAGCGATCAAGGAGTTCTTTGCGTCAATTGGCGAGACGGCAAACTATGGAGTTCTATCAAAAGACAACCTGATTCTCATAAAGTCTCTTCATGAAAGACAGCCTCAGAAGGCAAAACCGGCGGATTCGATGTTTGCATGTGCGCACTGTGGGTATGTTACGCCATACGAAGTTTTGTGGCAAAACCACATGAAAATGCATTATTTGTGATTAAAGACTAGAAACCTTCGTTTGATCTGCGGCATGTTGGACTCCAAACAAAACTGATAATGCGGAAATAGGCTTCTGTAGTGTTTTGCAAAACTTATTGCTGCTGCACGCGTGTTGAATTTGGTTCTAAGTCCATGAACTTGAATCTCTTTTCCAAGTAAATCATATACAATGATCCTATGCGTGGACGAAATCTCGCAATACCTTGTAAAAAACCAAGCAACTCCAAAGATACAAACAAACACTGCGGTGCTCAGCTTGCCAAAAACCACAACCAGGTATCGACAGCCAGATATATGAAGTCTCCCGGTAGATCTGACACACTCCAGACCCTAAAGGGTTCGGGCTTTGTCGCTCGCATTTGTAAATGAAAAATACTTTTAACTCGTTTTGGCAGTTCAATTAAGATTGGCAAGCTCATTACGCCCTGTATTCTCTAATCGTGCCTACGTTGTCTTGGCAGCGGTAATCTTTTCTGGCATGTTGGTGCTTTTGTCGGCATTATCTGAATATGTTTTCTTTGAGCCTTACTTTGTATTCTATATTCCATTGGATAGGTTGGTTGGCTTTTTGCTGATAATTACCGTCTCTGCTCTCTCTGGTCTAATAATACCAATGAATGTCTATGTGATGTCAGTATTGCAGAAAGCAAAAAGAGTGGGCGGTGGCTTTATTGGATCGCTGGTGGGCGTTTCCGCTGGGGCGTGTAGCTGTGGTCCAGTGGGTTTTGCGATAATTTCGACGTTTGGTACTGCAGGAGGCCTTGCGACTGCGTTTCTTACAGCATACGAGATTCCACTAAGGATTGTCTCAATTGGAATTCTTGGATGCGTGTTTTATTCTACCAACAAACTACTGACCACCGAATGCAGGTATAAGGGGGAATCTGCCTGAATCACAGGAGACAAGAAGCCACGAGATAGGACCAGAGAGATGATTCAGGCATCCTTGTATGGTATTGATCATGGTTGAATATCAGAGAATGTGTGTTAACTTTAGACAAACTATTCCATAATATTTCTGCATTAGTCCTCCTCAGAATCCCCAAGATCGGAATCTGCAAATCTTTTGGTGCATAAAACTACGTCATAAAAAAGTGAATTTTTTTGCTCCACATTTCCTATTTCCTATTTCCTATCAAATAATTCATGACTGTGTTGTTTGTGCCAACAAGGCCAACCAAAAGAACGATCGAAGACGATCAGGACGATCAAAACTAATTCATTATCTTTGTGAAAGAGCCCAGCGGAACCTCCAGACAGGAGAATTCAGATGGGTGTATGATCTTTGCCAAGATCTCAATCCCTGTTATGGTGCGGATGCTGGGTTTGCTAAAGTACGAGTTTGCGTCTACTGCAAACAACATGTCGTTTTTTACGGCCCTCAAGTCTTTCCATCTTTGATTATTTTGCAAAACCTTGGTACACTCGACAATGGTTCTTTTTGTATCAAAACCACAAGGCATCATGACTATTATGTCTGCGTCGGCTCTCTCTACTTCGTCAATGGTCATGCGTTTTGAGTGCTGACCAGCAGTGCTTACTAAATTTGTGCCACCTGCTATTTCGACCATTTGTGGTACCCAGTGCCCAGATGTAAAGAATGGCTCGACCCACTCTATACAGAGTATCCTGGGTCGGTTTTTGTAAGCTCTACCTTTCACATTTTCAATTCTTTTTTGGAGTGATTCAACTAGTTTCTGTCCTTGGATTTCTTTGCCGATTCTTTTTGCAATTAATATGACGGTGGTTAAAATATCGTCTACGCTGTGAGGATGGAGGATCTCGATTTGTGGTCTGTGTTCTAAAATGTTTAGTGCATTGTTCACCTCGTTGGTATGTGCGGAGCATACTGCACAGGTTCCTTGTGCAATTATGAGATCCGGGTTTGCTTTTCTCAATGTATCTTCGTATACTATAAAGAGGTCTTGGTTGTTTTTTGCAAGATCTGAGACCGCCTCATCTATCTGACGTGAAGTCATATTTTGCGGATTAAAAACAGAGTCGATGACGCGAGGTTTTGATTTTGCAGCTTCTGGAAAATCGCACTCATGTGTGACGCCCACTACGTTTTCACCTGCACCAAGCTCAAAGAGCAGCTCAGTTGCGCTTGGGAGAAACGAGACGATTCTTTTTGCTACCAATGCATTTCTTGTTACGTAGTTGAATTTTAAGTCATTTTTGCTCAGTGTGTGGCACATGAATCAGGCTAAATAATACAAAAAACCACATGACTCATGGGCCCAACAGCACAAGAGATCCGAAAGTCAATTGAAAAAAATTGGAACGAATATCTCTCAAAATACGGCAATCTGTTTTCTTCAAACTCAATTAGTGGCTCAAGTCCTCCGTCCGTCTTTGTTGGCTTTTTTGGATACCCCAAAGTCGGAGTGGGGCCGATGCTGCCTCCGCTCCATGGTGACACCAGCATACTGGATATGCCGGAGCGCTGGCTCGGCAAGTCACTTGAAGAAATTGTGAATTTCAGGCTGAGTCTGGTCAGAGGCGTTCACAAGACATCTGTTTTGGAGCCACAAGGCAGGTACATAGAGAGTCTGCAGGAACTCGCAATGGCGAAAAACACTCCTGATTCGGAAGTCGTGTTTGAAAAAAACACCGTACCAACTATGATAATTGACGGCCAAAATGCCCCGTTTGGCCCAATAGGTGAAGTAAAGAACGTCAAGTTCTCAGGAATCTCCACTAGCAAGCCAATCGAAAAAACATACTACGATAAAGACTTGAGTGCAGAAGACGCAGTATTGAAACTGTACAATTCTGGGATAGAGATCTCAAAAATCCAAAAAT
>JBKBQK010000133.1:0-3604 GCA_046292705.1 Candidatus Nitrosotenuis sp.
TGCCTCCCTGACTGTCTGTTCAGGTGATATGTGATAGGGTTTTTCAATTATGACGCTTGCTGAGCGCTTTACTTTGAGTACCTCCTCTACCTCTTCTTGCACAGTCAGAAATCTGTGAATGATGCCTATTCCACCTTCTCTTGCCATCGCTATTGCCATAGCAGCCTCAGTTACAGTGTCCATGTTTGCAGAGATAAGTGGGATGTTAAGTGAGATGTTTTTTGAGAGTTTTGTGCTGAGATCTGTTTGCGATCTAGTAGTTATCTTAGAGTATTTGGGCACAAGAAGAACATCATCAAAAGTTAATCCTTCTTTTATTTCCAAGTAAACCTTCTAAAGGAGATTCGATATGCGTTATAAGCTTTTCTTAGATTTTTTTGAAAACATTTGCGCTACGGCAATCGCATCTTTGGTTTCTTTTACATTGTGTGTGCGGATTATGTTTGCGCCGTTTAGTACTGCTATTACTTCAGCTGCAAGAGAACCATAAATTCGATCGGCTGGATTTTTTTTATCAAGAATTCTTCCTATGAATGACTTGTTTGACACAGATACCAAAATGGGCAGATCCAGCTTCTTCAACGAACAGAGGTTTTGTAAGATGTGGAGATCTCTTTTGAACCAGTCGCCCCGAATTTTTGTGTAAAAAGGGTTTTTGCCTGATCTTCTGAAGAATCCGATTGCTGGATCTATTACAATTTTGTTTGTATCCATTCCGGCAGATTTTGCGATCGAGACGCTTTGCTTGAGTAACAACTTTGTCTGCAAGACTAGTTCACCCCTTATCTGCACTGGACTGTATGCGCAAACAACAATGGATGGTTCGTACTTTGCAAGTATTTGGCTCATTTTTTTGTCGTACTTTAGTCCTGACACATCATTGATGATATCCACTCCAAGTTCCAGCGCCTCTTTTGCTACCTCAGCTCTGCACGTATCAATCGAGATGGGCAAATTAGATACTTTTTGGATTTGTTTGATTGCTTCAACTATGCGTCTTGTTTCTTCTTTTTCTGATACCAGCGTAGAAAGATAAGGTGCCGTTGACATTCCACCGACATCTATAAAATCAGCTCCTTCTTGTTCCATTTCTTGTACTGCATAGGCTATTTGTTTACCACACTTGATTGATTTTTTGTAAAACGATTCAGGACTTGTGTTAAGAATGCTCATTATTCTGACTGGATTTGTTCCTCCAACTTTGAGTGGGCCTAACTTGTTCACATCATTTATGACAAACCATGATAATTTTAGAGTTAGTTGACAGTCAGGGGCTGGAATTCAAAATATAATCAGATTGTAAGAGAATTCAGATACAGCAAGAAGGCAGATTTTACCTCTGCTACCTTGCTGAATTTAATTCTTAAGAGGCAATTTTCCTTGCCTAAGCTAAGAAAACTCATCAATGGAAGAACGGTTTTTGTGATAGGTGCAGGTCCTTCACTAAAAGGTGCCATACCGGCTCTTAAAAGATATAAAAAGACAATCAAGATTTGTGCCGAAACTGCACTAGACGCATTGATCAAAAATGGCATCAGGCCTCACCTGGTAGTTACTGACCTTGACGGCAATCTTGGAACACTCGACAAGATAAGTAAGACAGACACCATATTTGTCGTTCATGCTCATGGCGATAACATCTTCAGACTTGGATTTGCAAGGAATTTCAAAAACTGTCTTGGTAGCACACAAACACGAAAAGTTGGCAAGATAGAGAATTTTGGTGGATTTACAGACGGCGATAGGTGTGTATTTCTGGCAAAGCATTTTGGCGCAAGCAGGATCTTCTTGTTTGGAATGGATTTTGGATCTAAGATAGGCACACATTCTAACACAAAAAGATCGGAAAGGAGCACTAAGCTGAAAAAACTGCGGTGGGGCAAAATGCTTTTGGAGTGGATGGCGCCAATGTCTGATGCCGAACTTTTTACACTGTCAAAGAAGATAAAGGGTTTTAGGAAAATAACTTATGCAGAACTAGAACGACTTGTTCCCCAGAATGAATTTAATACTCTGAGCACACCAAAACAGGTATGGAGTTTTCAGAAAACCAAATCAAAGATGTGCTTGAGATCAAAGACAGACTGACTGCGCAAATTCAAAAACACAGAGAAGAGATCGAGATGCTTGAAAAAAATCTAGCTTTGATTAATTCCATTTTAAAGCAACAAAGCTTCACAAAGGCATCCGCACTAAAGGATGCAACAAAGGAAGATTATTCTATTGCACTTAGAAAAAATACCGATGGAACCGTTATTGCCAACGCACGCATTACGCCAGAGCAGGTTTCAATCGTATTAGAAGACGGAATAGCGCTCAGAGAAGACATACATCCATTCAAATCATTTTTCCTTGAGAGAATAATTGGCGAAATGAAAAGAAAAGACATGGCAGAATTTGAGAAAGGGGATTTGGACGAGGGCTCTATAATCAACTGCTTGATAAACAAGGACGGTTCGCTGTTACGTGAAATAATAATCAAAAACTACCGCCAAAAGGAACGTGTAAACGAAATAATCAACACTGCGACATGGTCATTGTCAAAGATGATAGAGAACTCCAAGTGATGCGATGGACAAAATCATAGTACTGGATTTTGGCTCGCAGTACAGCCACCTCATCTGCAGGCGAATAAGAGAATTCTCTGTATTTGCAGAGCTTGTCCCATATGATATTACATTTGAAAAATTAAGAGAAATGAATCCAAAGGGGGTAATATTTTCCGGTGGGCCATCCAGTGTTTACAATAAAGATGCACCAAAGCCAGATCCAAAGATCTTTGAAATGAAGCTTCCTTTACTTGGGATTTGCTACGGACACCAGCTCATAGTTGATAAATTTGGAGGCAAAGTCAAACGTGCAAATAAAGAGTATGGCCACTCTGTTCTTACCATAGATGATGGAACCGATCTTCTTGGGGGTATTGGAAATTCAGTAAGAGCATGGATGAGCCATGGTGATGAGGCAGAAAAGATTCCATCCGGATTTGAGGTGATAGGCCACACTGAGCGATCCCAGGCAGCTGCTATTGCAAACAAGCAGCAATCAATCTACGGAATACAATTTCACCCAGAAGTAGTTCACACAGAATACGGCATACAGATCCTAAAGAATTTTGTTCTAAATATTTGTGGAGCAAGTCAGGATTGGACCATGGAGAGTTTTGTTGAAAGGACCGTATCTGAGATTGCAAAAATTGATGGTAATGTACTATGTGGAGTAAGTGGTGGGATAGATTCAACGGTTGCAGCGCTTTTGATCCACAAGGCGATAGGTAACAGGCTCAGATGTGTTTTTGTAGACAACGGCCTTTTGCGGCTGAATGAGGAACATGAAATAGAAAAAATGTTCAAGGACAACTTTGCGGTAAATTTCACTGCAATTAATGCAAAAAAGCAGTTTCTTGACAAGCTAAAAGGAGTAACAGATCCAGAAAGAAAAAGAAAGATAGTTGGAGAAGAATTTGTGAGGATCTTTACGGAGTTTGCGCAAAAGAATGGCCCCTTTAAATGGCTTGCACAAGGAACGCTATATCCTGATGTGATAGAAAGCGGTGTCTCAAAAGGTCCCGCTGCTGTGATTAAAACACACCACAATGTGGGCG
>JBKBQK010000134.1:0-3585 GCA_046292705.1 Candidatus Nitrosotenuis sp.
GACTGGAAAAGATGATCGAGGACAAAAAACTGTATCCAATAACCATACTTGGACCCACAAGGTTTGAGCTAGAGGCATTTGTAAAATCCAAGACAGTGATAGCAAGAGATCTGATTAATGTGGATATCAATAAATTTTCAAGTGCTACTAGGATTCCGCTTAAGCGGCTCATTGCGTTGCAGAGGTTGTCGAATCAGATCATTTCCTAGATTGCAGAAACTCCAGTACCTTGTTTGTGTTATTCCTTACAACTGCTGCCGATTTGTGCAACGAGTTCTCTTCATCGTGAGTGATTTTTATCTGGCTGATCTGTGCAACTCCTTTTTTGTTTATTAAAAGTGGCACGCCCACGCATACATCAGACAGCCCATATTGGCCTGACAGTAGTGTGGAGGCCGGAACGGCAAGTGTGTCGTTTTTTATTATGCATTTTATGATGTCAAATGTATTTTTGGCAATTCCAAACACTGAATGACCTTTGTAATCACGAAGGTACTTCCAGTAGTGTCTTACCTCTGAGGTAATTCTTGCTTTTTTTTGCTCATCAAGGATCTCAGTTACTGATTTGCCGTTGAATTTTGCGTGTGAAAATACAGGCACCATAGAATCGTCATGCTCACCTAACACAAGTGCGTCAGTGATCTGCGACTGATCTGCTCCAAATTCCAGAGATAAAAGGTACCTAAATCTGGCAGAGTCCAGACTTGATGCGACGCCCATTACACTTGTCGGTGGTAGGCCAGCCTCTTTTTGCAAAAGATACGTCATGACGTCTACTGGATTTGTGACCATTAACACTTTAGAGTCCGGCGCGTGCATTGCAATCTCTTTTGCCATTTCTCTTATCATAAGAGCTTGATCATACATTATCTCGCTCCTACTTTGTATATGCACTCTACTGCTTGCGGTAATTACAATGACTTGGGAACCTTTGATTTTTGAATAATCGCCTGTTCCTTTGACTGATATTGTGGATGACGACGGAATGGCATTTGTGATGTCTAGTGCTTCACCAACTGCTTTTTTTTCTGTGCGATTTACTAACATGATGTCATCGAGGCCAAAAGAAGCACAAAGAAACGCAACAGTTGATCCCACTTTTCCGCTACCGATAATCGATATCAAGACAGATCACACCTTCATTCAGTTAAGGTCACGCGTATTGCACGAATCGTTCCAAGAAACTCCTTGCCATTTGCAACATCATAATAATTGAAGATGCCCTCGTTTTTACTGATTATGGTTATTGTGCCGGTATCAGATGGCCCCAGCAATTTTGTTTTTAGCTCAACTCCATCCACATAAAGCTGGTGTGGCTTTGTGTCCTTGTTTATCACAGTAATTATGTATGAATAGTCTCCTGCTCTCATGATGAGCTCCGGATTTGTGCCTCCGTTTCCTTCTGTGCCCACCACGATTGTGCGGTTCTCATGTGTTTGGAACTCGAGTTTTTGCCTTACTACTTCTGGCCAAAATATGTTAAACTGCCTCACGTAGCCCTGGCTTGCATAACCAAATATGGCAGCCAGTGTGACTCCGCCTGCGATTAGCCCGATTATGACGAATCTTCTTTCACTATTCACGCGATTAGTTTTCATTTATTGTATATGTACAGGCAGTATAATTTTCATCTTTGATAGTATGATCAGAGCTGCTCCAAGACCATTATTGCCACACCAAAGTATATTGCAATGGTAGTGATGTCGCTGATGATGGTGGCAAGAGGTCCTGAAGCTATTGCTGGATCTTTTTTGAATCTGGCAAGCATGATTGAAAAATAAGCAGCAAAAAAAGCTTGAAATGCCATACTGAAAAACACCGCAATTCCAACTATGATTCCCAGCTTTATCTGTTGCCAACCAAAGAGTTCTGCAAAAAACAGCATCGTACCAAAGATAACTCCTAGGATAATGCCGATTTTTATTTCACGTAAAAGGTACCTACGCAGTGGAAAGTCAGGCTCCAATGCCAACAACCTCACCACAAGAGTCTGTGATTGCGTTCCTATTGCATCAGTTAGATACACGATGACTGGAATGAACGAAGCCAGGATTATGTAGGAATTCAGAACATCTTCGAAATTTGTGACTATTAAAGCTGCAATGAGGCCACCAATAAGACCAAGAAACAATGAGGGAAACCTAACTTTAACAAGCTTGGAGATTGAAGTGTTGAGCGATTCAACTTCCTTTGAGTGCTGGACTCCACCAGACATAAACAAGTCTTTTCTAAATTCATGATGGAATATGGAAAGAATTGTTTCATGGGTGATTATTCCAAGGAGCCGCTTTTCTTTGTCTACTACTGGAATAGCCTTCAAACCGTGTTTGAGTGCAAGGTACACCACCCTTTCTTGATGCGAATGGTACCTGACATAAATTATGTCTGGGTTCATTAGATCTCCAAGTTTTGTAGCTGGTGCAGCTTCGAGTACCTGTTTTAATGAGACAGTTCCATGTAGGATACCGTTGTCAGTTACTACGTAAATGTATCCGATGGTTTCAAACGTTTTTGCCTTCGTGCTGAGAACCTCTTTTACTTTGCCTGCAGTGTCGTTTTCGGAAAATGCCAGGTATTTTTTTGTTATTTTTGTATCTACTAGATACTCGTGTCCATTTTCAGTGTGGTTGGTTTTTAGCTTCATGTCTTGCTTTTTGGAGATTACTTGGATTTTACTCCGTAAAGGCCTGATCGATTTTTTGGCTTAATAATACACAGTAGAAATTTCAATGTCGATAATCAAGTGCCCGCATCGTTTATGGTTAAAATTAGAAACTAGTTTTTCAAATAAATAAATAGTCAGTCGTCTTATTGACTGAACTAGTCTCTCTTTGATTTTTACATCATATTCTGCAGTTATCGTGTCTCCTACGTTTGCGTCACACGGTTCTATTGGCACCAAATAGTTGTCTGATGTTTGTGCTACGCATCTTCCTTGGCCATCTTTGTATACTACTTGGACTGTCTCTGACGTAGCTTGGTATTAGGTTGTAAAACGGCCACACAAATACTCCAAGTATTGTGACAGCGAATCCGATTATTACTGCCACAAATACTGCATTTTGGCTTACCATGGCTTTAGATATTCTTCATAGTTGCAGAAGATAATTTTCATGTTTGATACCATGTAGAATAAAAAAATTGTGCCCCCCTTAGTAGCTGCACTTTCTTGCAGAAGTTCCTCTGTTTGTGACGCATATTAGGTTTTCAATAGGAGGTTTTGGCCTTGGTGCTGGAAGATCTTTTATGTTTAGTGTTTTTTCTCCACGACCCATCACCAATGTGAGGTTTCTGTCTATCTTTTCGAGTCGTTCTTGCTGTACCTTTCTGTAGCTGTCTCCTGCCCAATTCTGTGCGCCGACT
The DNA here is from genome assembly GCA_046292705.1 of Candidatus Nitrosotenuis sp. Taxonomy (GTDB): domain Archaea; phylum Thermoproteota; class Nitrososphaeria; order Nitrososphaerales; family Nitrosopumilaceae; genus Nitrosotenuis. Next base: position 3,364 of record JBKBQK010000134.1, read on the forward strand.
TCGGTCTTTCTTGTTCCGGTTCCTCGTCCTATCACTTTGATTATTTGCATCAAACAAATGTTGTCGCATATATTATTTGAAAAGCTTGTATGCAGTGTCTTGCAGAGATAGGACTGGAAGGAGGTAAGGGGAGCGTTGGGGGATACATATGCAGTTGCCTTCCTTCCACTAGTATAGTTACGTTGTTTTTGTATTTAACAAGAATTGTAATTATCAGCTGTG
>JBKBQK010000135.1:0-3568 GCA_046292705.1 Candidatus Nitrosotenuis sp.
CAAGTTTATTTGATTTGTCGATACTGTGGCAACCAAATTAGTTGGCGTGCCAGGAACTGCAGGAGCAGACGAAGATATCGGTGTCGCAGATGCTTCAGAGGATGCACTTCCAGCACCAACAGAGTTGACTGCTGAAACTTTGTAGGTGTACGTCGTTCCGGTCGTGAGGCCTGGGTGCTGGTATGTAGTTGACGTTGTTCCTGTGTTTGATGTGAGTGTGCTGTAACTACCTGATGCTGACTTTACTTCTATTTTGTAGCCAGTAATTGGCGAACTACCTATGTTGGATGGTGCACTCCATATCAAATTAATCTGCGTTGGTGAGACTGCAGTAGCTGAGAGATTGGTTGGTGCGCCAGGTGCAGTTGCGCTAGACGAAGATGTAGGCTGCGCAAGTGCCTCAGCTGATGCCTCTTGGCTTGTGCCAAACGAGGTAATGGCGTACACTCGATAAATGTAGACTTGGTTTGTTGTCAGTCCTTGGTGAGAATAACTGGTAGTAGTACTTGCGGTGTTTAAGACAAGTGTGTTGTAAGAACCAGAGCCGACTCTGAACTCTATTTTGTAGCCGCTGATTGGGTATCCGCCATTATTTGATGGCGCACTCCAATACAAGTTGACCTGCGTTGGAGAAACTGCAGTGGCAATTAGACCTGTCGGTGCACCGGGGTATGTACCAGTCGACGACGACGTAGGAGTTGCAGACACCTCAGATGACGCAATGCTCGTGCCAGCAGAATTGATTGCATAAACCTTGTAAGTGTATGGCTGGCCTGTAGTCAGAGAAGTATGAGAGTAAGTGGTATTTGTAACACTCTGAACTAAATTGGTGTAGCTTTCAGAACCTATTTTGTAGTCTATTTTGTAGCCTGTTATTGCAGCCCCTCCGTCATAGGCGGGGGCAGACCAAAAAAGGTTGATCTGAGTCGGAGAAACGGCGACTGCGCTTGGATTTGCTGGTGGGTCTGGCGCAACTGCCGCACTTGCAAAATTCTGCATCATGCCAAAAACTAGAATGACTCCTAGTAAGGAAAGTCGTCTCATTGCTTAAATCCAAAAAGACATTGTTCATAAAGACTTGGATTAAATTATTAGGGAAATTGGTAAAAATCAGTTTGTGTTTTTTGTCTGTGCTGATTGTAATGATTTAAAATCACCAAAACTAGCTGATTTCATATGAAATGTCTTGCCATTCTCCTGATTCTGATGCTGTTTATCCCACTAGGTGCATACGCACACCGTGACGACTGTCACAGCAAACACAGCTGCCATTCTGATACTGGCTCGTATGTATGTGGGGACAAAGGGTATTGCTCAGAATGTCAAGACAATAAATACTGCAAAGCGGGAAAACCGGTTTCAAAAATTCAAATTAACGCACTCAAAGCAACTGTAAAAAAGACCGAAGTTCCACACTGCATCGGTAACACACTCTGCATAAAGGGCAAAGTAAAAAGCATAATCGATGGTGACACCTTGCAAATAGATACGTACAAAGTGCGTCTATCGCTTACAAACACACCTGAAAAAGGCCAAAGTGGATACTCTCAAGCAACAGGTTTTACCAGATATCTCTGTCCTGTCGGCTCTGCAGTTACAGTAGACCAAGACGACAAACAGCCTTTTGATAGATACAAGCGGTTAGTAGGCAAGATTTACTGCTCTGGAAAACTCCTTAACTATGAACTACTTGAAAACAAACACGCAAAAATCCTAAAGCAGTACTGTGCAAAAAGCGAGTTTGGCAAAGAAGATTGGGCCACAAAATATGGGTGCTAGTGGAACTCATGAAGTTTATCTTGGGTAAAGAAAATAAAAGAACCATGAGGCTTGAACTACTCGCAGTTGTAGTAATGGTTTTTGTAATTTCCGTGCCTGCAGCTTATGCAGAAACTTTTAAGATCTACGTGCAAAAAATGCCACCACATTGGCAAAAAAATTTTGGAGACGTACTTGACAAGGCAATCCAGTACTGGGAAAATAGAATGCCTGGAATGCAATTTACCAAAGTAGCACACGTAGAACAATCAGACTTTGTCCTAGAGTGGGCAAGCCAGTATGACTCCGGCAAGCTTGGATACTATTCCACAAATACCATAAACGAGTACGGAAAGCCCAAAGTAACAATCACGCTTGGCTACTTTAAGGACAAAAAGTGGAACCTAGTCTCAGGTGATTATGCACTGGAGATAACAAAACACGAGATTGGACACGCAATCGGCTTTGGGCACAGCGCAGACCCAAACGACATCATGTATCCGACAATTGAGAGCTATGAATCTTGGCTCAATTCAAAACAGAAACCGATAACGCATGCAACAAAACAGACTGACTGGAAAGCAAAATCTGCAAAATACCAGGCACTCGCTGATCAAAAACTCTACGAGGCTCAGTCCGCACTCATAAAGGCCGAATCTTCACTTAAAAATACCACTACAACAAATAAGGCCTCCCAAGTCGAGCTTGAGAGGGCCTGGGACGCATTCTGGGCAGCAAAAAAATATCTCAATGACGCAAAAATAATTCAAAATAACGCAGATAACGCGTTTTACTCTCAGGACTACAAGGATTCGTACTCTAAATATCTCTCATCATACAGTACGGCAAAAAAGGTCGACTCGGCACTTGCTCAACTCAAAGGCTTTCTCAAAAAGGCAACCAAACTACAGTAATTACTTTCTTGAATCGAAATATGCTTGACATCCGTACTTTTCATACTCACCCTGAAGCTTTTGCACTCCCTGGGGGTCTGTTAGGTGCATGGCGATGTCTTTGAGCTTCGGATTTATCGAGGATTCTGTCATTATCGAGGTCACCAAGATGTCACTGAATTCTTGCGGCAATGGTTCGCTAAGAAATGCCTTGCGTGTCTCGTTGTTATCTAGGATGCTTTTCCACGGTTCAAAGCCTGGATATTTCTTAGTCAGCTCTGCAAGCACAATTGGCGGGATTTTCTGGTTGTCTGGATACACGCCAAACGCAAAACCGTAAATCAATTCACACTCTGTGTTGATCTTGTATGTTTGTGTGGTGAGTGGCGCCTCTGGAATCGCTTGCGTTTCATCAGCTTTTACCGGCGACTCACTTTCTGGCATTCCTTGGTAGGTGACAAGAACAGCTGCTATAATTGCGGCTGCAGCAATGCCAGCTATGATGGGAATCCGTTTTTGTGTTAGCAAGCACATACCTCAAAAGAGGTTCACTAAAAAACCTGTTGTTTTTCGTACGAACGATGTATACAAAATCTAATTATTTGAGACTTGGGCATAATTTATCTCAAAAAAAACTGATTACATCTTAATTACACAGCATACGCTTTACAATTCGTGGATTTTCCTGTTTTGTCACATTGTACACCATTAACTGATACGCCAAAACACAAACCAGCACAAATGATTTTACGTTTTCAAATCTTTTCACAGGTGACACTCTAATGCCAAACGTATCCTTGAGTACCTCAAAGAGCGGCTCAATTGATATTTTTCTGTTTGAATAGATTTGCTGTCCCTCATTTGATTCATAAAATTCTACTAGTGCCAGTTGTTCTGGTGGCGTAGAATCATACTTT
>JBKBQK010000136.1:0-3491 GCA_046292705.1 Candidatus Nitrosotenuis sp.
GCAAAGGTTTCTCGCCTGCTGCGCCCCATAGGGCCTGGGTCCGTGTCTCAGTACCCATCTCCGGGCCCCTCCTCTCAGAGCCCGTACCTGTTATAGCCTTGGTGGGCCATTACCTCACCAACTAGCTGATAGGCCGCAGTCTCATCCTACGGCGATAAATCATTTGAACCACAGGCCATTCCAGGCACTGTGATCTATCGGGGATTATTCTCAGTTTCCCGAGGTTATCCCCGTCCATAGGGTAGATTAACTACGTGTTACTGAGCAGTCTGCCTTGTATTGCTACAACGACTCGCATGGCTTAGTACCAATCCGATAGCAGTCAGGTCCCGCAGGATCAACGGGATTCTGAATTTGGTTTATTTTTTTATTGGAATTGGACGGAATGCACAATCTTCACATATCAGATTAGATCATTTGATCAAATCCTCATCTTGTATGCGCAACTGGAGGCCTGTAAATCACAAACTGGTATGTTACCATACTTCATTACAAGCGCCGCCATAGCGTTGCGTATGCAAAAGAAAAAGAATGAAAGAAGCAATATAAACCATTCAGAAGTTTTTGCAAAAACAGCTTCAAAATTCGATCAAAAATATATTCGGCAATATAAAGTTGCAAGTGTCAATTGGAAGCTAACAGACTATACCGAAAAAAGACGCCAAGATCGGCAAGACTCTTTGCAGAATCAAAAAAACTGCATGTCAACGGCGTAAGCCACAACATCAGGTTTTTTGAGCCGTACCCTTTTGTGACAAAATCTGCAAGGGGTAAGTATCTAATAGACGTAGACTCTAACAAGTACGTAGATTTTTGGATGGGTCACTGGAGTCTGATTTTAGGACATATCCCAAGCACGGTTCTCACAAAAGTAAGAGAGCAGCTAAAAAATGGCTGGATGCATGGAACAGTCAACAAGAACACAGTTGAGCTTTCAGAGATAATTTCAGGTGCAGTCCCAGTTGCACAAAAGATTCGCTACGTGACAAGCGGCACTGAGGCTACCATGTACGCAGTCAGGCTTGCTCGCGCAGTGACTAAGAGAAAGACGGTGGCAAAAATAGATGGTGGGTGGCACGGTTACACCACTGACTTGCTAAAGACTGTCAACTGGCCTTTCAAAGAGTCTGAAAGCCGCGGCCTCACAGATGAGCGGCACATAGTTTCTATTCCATACAATGATTTGGAAAAATCTCTGCAGATTTTAAAAAAAGTAGGAAAGGATCTTGCCGCAGTGATAATTGAGCCAGTTCTTGGGGGAGGAGGGTGCATACCTGCAACCAGAGATTACCTCAGAGGAATACAAGAATTTGCAAAAAAGAATGGCACTATGTTCATTTTGGATGAGATAGTCACCGGCTTTAGGTTTAGGTTTGGCTGCCTGTATGAGGTAATGAGGCTTGATCCGGACATCGTGACTTTGGGCAAAATTGTGGGTGGTGGGTTCCCAGTTGGCGTAATTTGTGGAAAAAATGAGATAATGGATCATGCAAACACGCGACACTATGCAAAAACAAAGAGGGCGTACATTGGCGGCGGTACGTTTTCTGCAAATCCGATGACTATGTGTGCTGGCTCTGCGACACTGAGTGTGTTGCGAAAAAACAATTCGATTTACACAAAGATTGGAAAGCTCGGGCAGCAGAGTCGAGAAAAATTAGACAGAGTCTTTGATGGCAGAGTGATCACCACTGGCCTCGGTTCGCTGTTTATGACACATTTTGTGACAAAAGGGGTAAGCCATGTGCAGAGTGCCTCAGATGCTGCAAGGTGTGATACCAAAATGTTGCAGCGATTTCACTTTGAGATGATTGCAAGAGACGGGATATTTTTCCTGCCTGGCAAGCTTGGCGCATACTCTAGTGCGCATTCTGAATCCGACGTCAAGGCACTTGTTGAGGCTGCTGCAAGGTTCTCAGAATCACTTTAGATATAGAAAAATAGTTGTGCGAAAAACGAACATTATGTTATGTGTCGATGTGGACTCGATGAGGCCAGTTGACGGTAGAGAGGGAACACAGATTAAGCAAATATTTCATCCCCACAACACGATGCTTGGTATCAGGTTCAGCATGGCAAGTTGCACCATGCAAAAGAGCACAAAATCAAAAAAGCACATACTCAAGTCAGCTGAGGTCTATTATATCACAAGTGGTGTAGGTATCTTGCATGTAGGTGACCAAATTTGTGAGCTGAAAGCAGGACAGGCTGTATATGTTCCTCCCCACTCAGAACAGTTTGTCGAAAATACCGGAGATGCACCACTTGAGTTTTTGTGCATAGTGGATCCTGCATGGAGACAAGAAGACGAAACAATAACCGAGTAACTGCTCTTAATTTAAATAGGATGAGAGTATAGCGGTACGAAGTGAACAGTTTAGACATACTTCTAAACAAAGCAATACTGCAGTCCATCCAGAACGCCACAGACAAAGAAAAACTCAGGCATATCGAGCTGCAGTTACACGAACAAGGCTTTGAGATATCTGAAATACTAAGCAAGTTCGGACAGCTGAGAAGGAAGCTATTTGAGTTTGAGCTGGATTTTAAGAAAATCGAAGACATGATACTCAGGGACTTTCTTACCACAGAAGTGCATTCCTCTGAGACTTGGCTTGTGATAAATAACAAAGTCTTAACTGAGCTTATCTTGAAGACGTTTGCAGACGAAGACAAGAAGATGATTTTGGATTTTACAAGAAATAATTCTGAGACAATACCAAAGATTTTGAGTTTGTGCAAGCTGCCAAATACGTCTGGGTACAGAAAGGTCAAGAAGCTTATTGATGACGGCTTTGTCATACCCACCGGTATGGTAGAGACCTTTGAGGGAAGGCGCGCCTTGCGTTACAGGTCAATAATTCAAAAGGTGCAAATCTACATCAACAAAAACGACGTCATTGCCAAGATTTTGGTTCCGGAGGAGATCCTCAACTCCAGCCTGATTGTAAAGACGATCAGCGACGTAAATGAGGGGAAACGCATAGTAGCAAACTAGCATATTTTTAAAACAGTTTGTGTATACTGATGCATTGGATAAAGTACAAGCTTACCAAGTTTTGCAATTAGAGCCAGGCTCGTCATTTAATGAAATCAAGTATGCATACAGAAAGCTCGCACTGGAGCTGCACCCAGACAAAAATAATGCCGAAAGAGACGGCCTTAGGTTCAAGCAGGTCATGGAGGCATACCACCTCTTAAAGAATAGCGCAAAAATTGCAAACTCAAAGGTAAGGGAAGGAAAGTACACAAACACCAAGACAAAAAAAGATGGGACGTTTTCTCGCACCAACTGGGGTGCACGGCCTGGCGACTCGCCACCACAGGAAGACTGGGAGAGATACACAAGACAAACAGAGCAAAACGATCCGTTCTTTTGGAAAAGCTATGTTGCAGAGTTTTGGCGAGAATATGAATCACGGACTAGCAGAAAGGACGATCCGTATGACTTTGAGATAATCCAAGAGGCAAAAAAGGAACCAGACATCCTA
>JBKBQK010000137.1:0-3458 GCA_046292705.1 Candidatus Nitrosotenuis sp.
ATTGGAATGACAAGAAAATGTCTAGCAATCACATCGGGTTTTTTCATTTGTACAATAAAAACAAATGTCTGTTGCCGCAGTAACGTTGCATGATTTTCAGATAATACGAGCTGCTCCTTTTTAATAATCGAAGAGAATTTGACACTGAAATTGAGCCTGTCGCAACCTAGAACGAAAGCAAATTCGTGCTTATTCTGTGGAGAGTTGTTGAAAACTCCCTCCAAGTGCCAGTACTGCGGATTCAAATTCTGTGAGGAACACAAACCAACAGAGAATCATCAGTGTGGCAAGACAAGATATGCCGAGTACGTACGCAAACCTGACGCCAACAAAATTCCGAATTTGGCCTCCGGCATGTTCATCGTCGTGTGCGACATCTGCGGATACAAATCCGCAAAGGCTTCATTGATTGAATTTGCCGGCGAAGAGCTGATCCAACACATGCAAATCGTAGGGTGTAAGGACAATACGTTTCTTGAGGAGGTGGACAGCTCTTCCCCATTCAATTCCAAAACAATTCGATTAAAACAAGAAGGACCTCAGGTTGTAGCGCAAACCGATAATACGGGAACACAAGAGTCAGTCGTCGAACAACTTGCTAAGCTGGCCTCTTTAAAAGAAAAAGGGGCTCTTTCGGAAGAAGAATTTGTGTTTATCAAAAAAGAAATACTCAAGAGACTAAAGTAGTTCTAACCTTCCTTCTCTTTTAATAATGCATCAAGTTTATTTTTTGTTTCTTGGTGTTCTGTACGCTCTCTTTGCAGCGCGATTTTGAGCATCTCCAATTCCTTTTGAGTCGCAAGAAGCTTGCTGTTAAGTGATGACACAACTGAGCTTGCAGCGGCAACAACATTCTTTGGAGCAGCTCTGTTTCCAACATTTGCCATTTGATCCTCTATGAACTTGAGCTCTTTTTTTGCAATCTCGATTTCCTTTTTCTTTGTTTCGTGTTCTTTTCTAATTTGTTCTAGTTCTTTTGTAGCATCTTGCTGGGATTTTTTTATTTGCTCAAAGGACTCATGTAGGGATTTTAGCTTGTCTGCCTCTTCTTTGTATTTGAGATACTGGGATTTCATTGATTCTAGTTCGGTTCTTACCTTCTGTAGTTCGTCCAGTGACATTCGCCCTACCTCTACCTGATTTTTTATAGATACTAATTCTGCCTTGGCTGACTCTATTTGCTGTAAAACCTCTTGATGCTCTGCTTTGTGCTCATTGAGTTCCCTTTTTGAAGTCATGAGTGTGCCCACAAGATGGTCGTACTCGTCCTTGACTTTTGTCAGCTTGTCGGATATCGAGTTTAGGTGTTCAGTTTTCGAACTTAGTTCTTTACGCAAGTATTCTAATTCGTTTACGATCTGTTCTTTTTGTATCTCTTCAGGTGTCTTTATTTGCACATCCGATGTCGTCTGATCTTCAGGCTCTTCTTTTTTTGCACGTCTAAAGAGTCCCATGTCTATCTTTTTGAAATCTTGGCTATTTCTCTATTCACTTTTTTACAAAGCGAAGGAAGAAGCCAAGACCGCCCACTGCAAAACCTGTAGCTATGAGAATAAGGCCAAATTCGGGCTTGTCTGAGAACCAAGTTGGAGCAATTATAAACAAGAGCCCGCCCAAAATTATGAGAAAGTATCCCCCACTCTTTTTTGGTCTGTTGTGTTCATTGTGGGCCATAGCTTAGATGTGTTTGCTAATTGTTTGTGCTACTTTTTTTCTTCCTATGTCTAAAATGAATGGACCTATCTTAGGCCCACGGTTTGCAGACAAAATTATCTGATACAACACCATGAAAAATTCCTTTGGGGGTACGTTGTTTTCTTTTGAGATATTGTAGATCGTATTCTGCAAATCCTCGGGTTCTTTTTCGGCCTCCAATATATTGACAAGCTGTTTTAGTGCGTTTTTTGTGGAGTCATTTATCTCGATTTTGGTTGGCTCTTGTTCTTCAAAGTCATCTGCGTAGTTGCCAGCAAGCTGGATTATCTCTTCCACATATGGCGTTGGATTCTTAATTGCACCATAGTCTACGAGTTTTTTGGCAACTCGATTGATTCGATCCTCTTTGAATATTCTGCAAAGCTCAATTAACAGCCTGTAGCTGACGTGCACTGAAGGCTCTTTTGGAGGATTGAGTAGGTTGACGTACTCGTACAGCCCCTTCGACTTGATTATCTTTGCCTCATTATCCAACTTGATCTTTCCAAAATAAACGTCCTCAAGTTCATTGTATTCGTCCATTAGGACTGGTATGTCTTCAAAGCCAAGCTCTCGCGTACCTGTGATTCTCTTGTATAACAAAAGAAGCATCGATTTTGGTGTACCGTATCTGAACCATTTTTGTGACGTCACCACGTTTCCTGCAGACTTGGAGATCTTCTTGCCTCCCTTATCCAGAAACATCTCGTACTTGACATGGTGTGGATGAGGGTGTCCAAGTATCACGTCTGAGACCCAGTCGTTTACCTTGAAGGAATCCATGATGTCCTTTCCATACGCCTCAAATCTGATATCAAATGCGTGCCACCTTGCCGCAAACTCTACCTTCCAGGCAAGCTTGCCCAGATCTCTTGTAATGTCGGCTTCACCTTCATGTCCACACCCTTGCAGCATCTTTGAGCCAATTTCAGCTTGCAGACAGCGGTACTTGACTCTCATCTTGTCTGGAACATACTCGTAAGATTGGGCTGTATAGAGTCTATTGCATTTTGTGCAAACTGGATAATACGGCAGGAATTTCTGATACTTTTCCTGTCCAACCATTTCAGCAATCTGCCTTCCAATTCTTTCTGAGTTTATCAAAATGGTGTGGATCTGATCCTTGAGAACTCCTTTCTTGTAAGTATCTATGGCTCTAACAAAATTGTACTTGATGCCGAGCTTGTCGAGGCCATCAAGGAGAATGCTGCTCATGTGCATGCCGTATGAGTCGTGGCATCCAAAGGGGTCTGGAATCAGCGACACAGGTTTTGCGATATGTTCTGAAAGTGAATCAGGGAGCCCTTCTGGTATCTTTCTGAGTCCATCAAGGTCATCAGAGTATGCGATGAGCTCTGATTTGAAGCCCAAGTTTTCTAAAGCCAGCTTGACACCATAAGCTCTTACTGCATCACCGAGGCTGCCAATGTGCGGTATTCCTGATGCGCCAAGGCCGGATTCTACCTTCAACAAAGTGGTGTCCCTTCCAAGTTGTTTTTCCCGCTCTATCATCTCAAAGGCAAGCTTGTCAATCCATGTGCCTTTGCCTATGACGATTTTTTCTTCTTCAGACATTTTATCAGTCCAACATCTTTGCCATATATGGGCCATCCGGCATGTAGCCAAGTTTGCGATAATATTCTCTTGTTCCAACAGCACTTATCACCAAAAGCTTTTTTGCGTCGAACACTTCGTTTGAAATTTTTTCTGCCTCACTCATAAGAGCTCGGCCAAGACCGGAGTGTTGAATTTGACCGTCCTCC
>JBKBQK010000138.1:0-3414 GCA_046292705.1 Candidatus Nitrosotenuis sp.
CAATACTCATCGAAAAATTTACGAAGTTTTTGAGCTCACACCAAGAAAAAAGAGAAAAGGCAAAAGACCAGCTGGAAAAATTTCTTCTGAAAGACAAATGAAGATACAGATAGTCTGCCAAGACAATCACGAAGCAACCAAGCTTGCAAGCCTCATTTTCATAAAGGATGGAAAAGAGACATTCATCTCATCAATCATCAACGCCTATGACAACGAAATAGTAATCTCGCTCAAAGACAAGTCAGCACATTCCATTGTATTAAAAAACAGCTACGAAGTTGAGCGCTTCGCTGATTTTATCCAGTCTGTTTTAGATAATGTCAGCCAGATAACCGACACAAAAACAATCGGCGAGCTAGTCGAAATAGAGAAGAACTAGACAAGCGACTTGTCCATCTCACTGGACAGCGACTCTTGCACTTTCAAAAAGTACAACTTAGTAGAGCTTGGCATCTTGTCCAAGTTGTTGTCCACTGCCATCATAAAGTACCTGACTGCCCTTTTTGATATATCCAGATTGAACTTCATTGGGAGTACCGGATCCTGTTTTACTTTGATTTTGTCCACAAGCCAGGGTGGCGCCATCTCTTTTGTTTCTTCAATTATTTTTTCGTACCAATAGGCTAGACTCTCCGGATGAAGGCCTTGTTGTAGTCCCGTCACATTCTGTACGAACTTTTTCATCATGTTGTTGATGATAGTCAATTTAGGTTGGACTCGATATTTTTTGTTTTATTTCGGTAAATCAAACAAGACGATTCAGTTTGTCAAAGTAGGTTGCCTTGTGCATCGATCTCAGAATTTCTGATTCTAGTGCTGGAAATTCTTTTTCCATCCTTTGCTAAAACTAATGGAACCACCACTATTTTCACAAAAGGCAGATTTTTTTGTCTTCGAAGTTCGTTTAGTACATCACCCTGATGCGCTGTTTCAGCACTTACGACCAGCGCTTCTACGTCTCCTTCGATTGCCGCTGGCCCAAAATCGTTCTCAAGTTTGCTTATAACGTAGAATTTTCTGGGGAACTTTTTTTTGATGAGCTGTTCTAGTGAGTCGAATCTTTGTGAGTAATTGTGCCACAGTGTTTTTCCCTTTTTTTTGGCAAGCTCATCGCTTGTCAGGCCGATTATAACCTTTTCAGATATGGAAAATGACTCATCAAGCAGTGCTATGTGCCCTTGGTGTATCACATCGAATGTACCTCCAGTTGCGACCACTTTGAACTGCGCCATGGTATGTGATGTATATCTTCCAATAAATTTATGGCGTAACCAACACTATTGAGACGGTCTTGCTTGGTGCTGCAAGTGGCACTCCATCAGGATCCCACACATACGCCTCAATAAAAAATCCACCCTCATTTTGCGGAGTCCACTTTACTGTTGCATGTTGTGGGCCAGCAGAGCTGAATTGCCCCTCAACAATTCCGATGAACTCAACTGGTGCCTTTTCGCCAAACTGTTTGACTTGGGCATAGTAAACATACGGCTGACTTGGTTTTGTGAGGGCAGAATACTGAATTGTAAGATCACTTGATATGTTGACTGTTTCACCGACTCTGATTTCAGAGACACGATCTCCAATGAGGTCGCTCACTTCTATGTTGTTTATGGAGACTAGTCGTGTTAGCGTGTCCAAAGATACCTTGGTAATGTCAGTCATCTTTGACTGGTATTCATCTGATTCTGCAATTACTTTGAAGGATGTTGCACGATAATCTATTTTCGCAGAAAACTCGACATCCTGGCTTTTCTTTACACCAATCTCGTCGATTTCTACTGTTTCAATGCCGACAATTCTTGGTGGTACGAATGCATCATACGCAATGAGGTGAACTTTTACTGCTGCAGTTTCTGCCTGGCCGTTGTTTGCAACAGTGGCAGGCAGAGTCACCAAGTCGCCAATAGTCAGTGTTTGCGGTTTTATCTCCAAGACCTGCTGTTTTGCGGCAGCCGAGTTAAATCCAAGTACGTTAATCGTTACTTCCGATATCTCAGGGTTTGGACTGTTTGATTTTATTATGAACGGTGATTTGCCTTTGCCCGGCACTACATCAAGCAGGGTGGTTCCTGTGACCGTTTCAAGTGGGGTTGCGCCGCCGGAGCCTGCTGCCTTGCTGCTGTAAAAGCCCACCCAAATCTTTACGTTCTTGACTGGAAACGTCTTTGTGTTTTCGACTTCGCCAATCACTACGGTGTGGCCCTTATCGTCTTTGTAGCTAAACGGCGCTGTGGAGGTAAGCTTGACACCAAGAGTCGAAGGTGTTTCGGTAAGCTGACCAAAGATCGGAGTGAATGGCAAGAGCAGGAAAACTAGCGATGCTACAAGTAACCTATGCATTTGATCATAGTTATGCTGCTGGGTTAATCACATAAGAAATAACATATTCTAAACAATATAGACTAGAAGCTTTAACAAATTTGAAGAATAAAAGAAGAAGAAGTTGTTACTTTCTACCTTTCCTAGCGGTTATAACAAACCAGTAAACCAATCCTGGTGCCAAACCAACGATTAGAGGTATGAATACACCTATTGCATTGCTATGGTATGCAGTTATTTCTACCATAGCTAGACACACGAAATATCATATTTAAACTCATCCATTTTTTGCGCAAATCGAAGTGATCTGTAGAATGGACTGAAGGGGATTTGAACCCCTGACCTCCCGCGTGCAAGGCGGGCATTCTACCACTGAACTATCAGCCCTCAGAAAGTGACTTTGTCGCCGTGATTTTAATTGTTGTCTTGAGGCAAGAATTTTATTTGCACAAACTAGATGGCAGACATGGTCGTAATGGAATCCCAAGTCCAGCTCAAAAAAGGAGACAGTGCTCCTGATTTTGAACTGCTTGGAATTGATGATAAAAAATACTCACTTGCAAGCTTTGCCAAGTATGACGCGTTGCTCATAATTTTCATGTGCAACCACTGTCCCTATGTCAAGGCCAAAGTGGACGCTATAAACGAGATCCAAAACAAATTTCATGAGAAGGTGGCCGTAGTGGGCATAAACAGCAATGATTCAGTTGCATACCCAGAGGACAGCTTTGAGAACATGAAAAAATTTGCAAAAGAGCGAGGAATCAAGTTCTGGTATCTGGTTGACGAGACCCAGCAGGTGGCAAAAAGATACGGTGCAGTCTGCACTCCGGATCCATTCCTCTTTGACAAGGAGCGAAAGCTGGTGTTTCATGGAAAAATTGACAACGCTATGAGGCCAGAGGAGAAGGCAACAGAAAAGACCATGATTGCAAATATCGAAAAATTGTTTGCAGGTCAGCCAATTGCCAAAGATTTCGATCCTTCTATTGGTTGTTCAATAAAGTGGAAGAACTGACCACAACGTTAAAAGACCGTTCAATTTGAGATTTTTTTAGGGCCGGTAGCTCAGCTTGGCTGGAGCGTTCGACTGAT
>JBKBQK010000139.1:0-3402 GCA_046292705.1 Candidatus Nitrosotenuis sp.
GGCGTTAGGTTACTTTTGCGATGCGTGGATCACGATTAGAAACTCGCCATGCATACCAAGACACGAAGTCAATGTCATCTTTGCTGCGTTGTACTCCAGATTTGGGACGAGGAGCTGTCTTGTGCAGTTCTTAGTCGAGGCGGCTTTGGTTGCAATAGTGCCGGTATTTTTTGCCAGAGTTCCAGATGTTTCTGCAAGCTCGGCAGTTGCAGCAGTATTTGGCGCATCGCATCTTGTTGCATTTTACTCCAACAAAAAATTCATGCGCAGTGGACAATGAAAAGTGATTACAAACCGCCCCTAACCATCCACGTTCTTGGAGTCCTCCTTTTATCTCAATGAGCCATAATTTTTGTGAGAGTCTTTAAGAAAAGACGCGGTATAATCGATGCTGGAATCATAATACTTGGCGGAATCGTAGTCATAATAGCTGTGATTGCTGCCACTCTGGCATGGAGCGACATTATGCAGCTGACGTATGTGAGCCTAATTACGATGATGCCAAAATTTGGGTACACCGTAGACGACGGGTCTGAGCTTGGAAACAGGAATTTTGAGATATACCTTCTTTTGCGCACAGTTTCGTTTTTGCTGATGGTCTTTGTGCTCATGTTTGCTGGAATGTCGCTTGTATTTGAGAAGATCAGTTTGGTTCCACCAGAGACTGGCTTTAGGATCATCTCAAAGAGTGTCTATTTTCTCTTCTTTTTCTTTTTCTTTCCTCCGTTGTGGGATGTTCTTGCAACGTCAGTTGAGCAGTTCTCTGTTTGGATACTAAACCCGGAGCAGCCACAAGACGCTGCAAAGAACGTAGAGATCCTCCTAAAGAAAATTGCGAGCATCGAGTGTGCAGATCCAAACGATCCAAATGGACAGTGCCAGTTCACGCTGGACAAGCTTGTGGCAGGCCTCACCGATCCCTTTGGCACACTCAAAAATATCTTTCAGACATCTTTTCTTGGAGTCGTCAAGGCGCTTGCATTTCTTAGTTTCATGTTCATGGCTTTTTTGATTGGCACAATAAGACAGGTGCTTACCGCAATCATCATAATTGGGCTACCGGTCCTGATGATACTTTCTTTGCTTCCATTTTTTAGGAAAATAGTAAACAAATTCATCAACGCAATGTTTGGGCTTTTGATTGCGCCAATATTTTCTGCTCTAGTGATAGTTGCCGGCACGGCCTATCTTGCCACGCTGAGCAGCTCAGAGCCCATAATAGAATGGTTTGCCGCACTCGCAATCATGATACTTGCTACTTCGATTCCTGCCATGATGGTACCGATGATGGGCCCAATACTTGGAACAATGCAAGGCATGATCACTTCAGCAATGATTGGCAGTGCCGCAATCAGCAGATTTGCAGGCAGCGGAGCCACACAGGCTGCGATGTCAACTAGCAGCTTCATTGAGCGAGTGAGATTTCATGGTACATCTGCATATCCTGACAAGATAAGACCACACCCTGCTGGATTTACAAGTGTCATAAATGGAGTCGGCCCGCAGTCTGTACCAAGGATGCTTGCATCTGCAAGCCAAGCACCGCAGAGTATCGGTACGATACCACACCAGATCTCTGCACAAGATGAGATATCCAAAGAGACTTCGAGGGCGTCATTAGGTAGTGGAATAAAATCGCTTATCAGCAAGGCATCAGATCTTGACGATGTATCCAAGTCTGCATTTACACTGCCCAAGTCTCTTTTTGATTCTCTTGAAAAATCAGACGATGATTAAGCTAGATTTGACAAGTTTTTTCCAGTCTGATTTTTAGTGCGTCATGTTCGGAAATAGAGATGGCATAGTCTTTGTTTGCAGAGGAATAAACGTTGCAGGCCTCTCTTGCCGAGTCTACGCCAAATAGATACGATGCTCTCTTTCCTTGCGGCGTGTCCCACACCAGTTGCAATTTGTTGCTTTTTTTCGCGTCGTAACTTTGAATCCATTCAAAAGATACATCCAAGACGAGTCCGTATTTTTGTGATTCAAACGCAATTCCAAGGCTGGTTATGTACAGTATGCCTTTTCCGTGTGGGCTGGACTTTACCTCAAAGGCCTTTCTGACTTTTTCGTTTGGCTCAAGTGGTATCATGCACGATCGGTATTTTCTCAAGTGGGTTTGTTACCGTGATGTTTTGTGGACTTTGCTGCATGATACCAAGACTTTGTTGTGCAACAAGGTATGCATGATGCACCTCTTTGTATTTTGCACACAAGATATCGGTCTTGGCCGAATTTACAATGAATTCAAATGTAGAGTTATTTTCTTGCCACGACAGTCTTGCGGAATGTTTTGTCATAGGAAGAAAGCTTGCTATATCATCGAAGGCCAAGTTTAGGATCATGCCAAGGCGCCTGCTTTCAACTGAGACGCCAAAGTTAGTAATGTATAGGATGCAGCTTCCGAATTTAGAGCCGACTGGGAATTCCGAGATTATTTTTTCACCTGTAGAGAGCGACTTCACATTTTCAAATCTTTGATTCTTTTTAAGTTGCTACTCGGCCTTGAGGAATCTTGCATGTGCATAATAGGTGTCAAAGGTTGGGCTGTAAATTATGAGTATGTTAAAAGTTTCCATATCCATTCCGGTTATGTCGTAGTTGTGTGAGCCTTCAGTAGCCTTGAGTCTTCCAAGTTCTATTCCGGATGCCACCGAGCCGTCCTTTGTCAGATAGAGGTACTGGTCTAGGCCTGGTGTGACATCGAAATTTTCTAGCCGCAAAAATGTGGAGTCGCCAGACACAAAGACTCCTGCTGTGCCATGAGCCTCGAAACCCTTGAGTCCTGCAATTGGCGTCAGCTTGACTAGTCTGAGCTCAGCTGAGCCTGAGTGTTCTTTGATCTTGTCTTTGCTTTCTGCGACAAAGCTTGGGTGGTTTTGTGCTTCTTGCATTATAAGCCTGACAGTCTCAGAAGGTGCAGATCGTACCAAGGAATACCGCTCTTCTTCTTCAAGTGAGACAAGCTTGTCATATGTGAGGCCTACGCTGAGCTTGTCCAGTGCTTCCGTAAGATTACTTTGTTGTTGTGGCTGCACATATGTTGCCTCCACGACGTAATACATTCCGATAAGAAACGTGCCGATGACTATGGATATTGTAACTGCTCTGAGCAAGTCAGGCCATCCTTGTTTGCCGAATCATCTTTTTTGATTCTACTTGAACTGCGATGGCAAAAAACGCCCCCATCACTATACCATACACGACGTGCATCTCGATTGCCCCAATCATTACGAGGTTCATGTTTGAGAGGATAGTGTTTGCTTCTGTAATCTGTCTGTTTTCTTGGATTAGAGGCACAATTAGAAAGGTACTGATTGGCACAAAAAATGCAAAGAACACTGCCAATCCTGTTGATATACCCCCAAGTGCGCCCTTTTTGTTTGAGTGAATGTCAAGGAT
>JBKBQK010000140.1:0-3368 GCA_046292705.1 Candidatus Nitrosotenuis sp.
CCATTGCATAGACTGCTACAAATGCTGCAAACGCCTCAAACCACAGTCCTATTGCACCGCCTGACTGTGCATTGATCACAACTGAGCCTGCTGCACAGACGACTACTACAAAAGTGCCTATGAGCTCCGCAAAGAATTTTTTTTGGCTTTCAGAAATTACCGGGGTAGTTTTTTGCAAAGTTCTTGAATCCTCTTTTCAATTAGGTCACGAATCTGCCTTACTTCCTCAAGTGGTTTTCCTTTTGGATCCGGAATGGACCAGTCTGTGATGTCGCGTACAAACAATGCGGGACACGATGCTTTGTCCATGCAACCCATGTTGACTATTCCGAATGCTTCTTTGAGTGTAGAGTCTGTGATCACCTTTGGTTTTTGTGACGAGATGTCGATTCCTACTTCTGCCATCACCTCGACCACAACAGGGTTTATTTTGTTGACTGGTTTTGTGCCGGCGCTTTGTGGCTCGTATCCTGGCGGCGCATACTTGCGGAAGAATCCCTCTGCCATCTGGCTTCTGCCTGCGTTTTCTACGCACACAAACAGAATCCTTTTTGGCTGCGGCATTACTGTTAACATAAATAACAGTTTATATAAATTAAGATTGATATGAACGGTGCGATCCTGCTAAAATGCATCTGCGAAGAAACACGATTCAACATATTGGAGCTGTTGCAAAAAAATCATGAGATGTCCGTAAACGACCTAGTGGCCAAGCTCAAAAAGGACCAACCTCTTGTATCGCACCACCTAAGGGCGCTCAAAGATTGTAACATAGTCAAGACAAAAGAGAATGGCAAGATGACTATGTACTCTATTGCAAACAAGGACATCTCAAGACTCATTGCGGAGATTGTAAAGACAACTGAAAGAATGGTGACTTGCTGCGAGGCAGCTAACTGTTGCTAGATTCTTCTTTGAACTGCTTTGTTGCCTTGTTTGCCTTGTAGAACACCTTAAAGCCGCTCTTTGAGGCCTTGAATGTCTTTACAAGCTTAAGCGAGATCTTTATGATTTTGAATGCCGTAAGAAACGGGATCAGTGCAATCATGAATATTTCGTGCCAGTACTTTTTTATGAACAGCCTCCAGTTGTTTAGCTTTTTGTACTTTAGGTAGAGATCTAATACCAGTAGGCCAAAGAACACCCACAAGAGTATCTCAAAGTAGATTTCATAGTTGTGCGAGATGTGATATGGCGCTTCCTTTAGGAATATCGACTCGGGATAAAACGAGATGAATCCAACAAAGTAGGCAATTGCCATCATTAGCAGCACTATGTCCAGCACGCCAAGCTTTGAGTCCTTGTCTCCCATCTTGTTACTTTCCTTTTTTAAAAAAATAAAAGCATTCCTAATGGGTAACTAGGAATGCCCCGAGGCCTGCTCCAACACCAATGCCCAGTATAAAGAATAGGGCGTCCCAGGCAATGACTTTCTTAAATGGAGCTCGAACCTCACAGGTCCAATGACGCGGTTTGTCTTGTCCCATGAGCACTGCAAGTCAAACCATGTCATAGAGCCTTGTAAGCTAGTTTGATGATAAATCAGCTAAGTTGTTGATGCTATCTAATATGGTGTGCTTGCGAAGTATATGAAGTGAGAAAATGAGAGTGGATTTGTGCAGAAAATGTGGGACCGAGCTGAAAGAGTATTCTGACTCTGAGACATGCCAAGTCTGCGGAAGGGATTACTTCCAGTTTAGATGCCACAAATGCGGCACGGTGACAGAACCGCAATATCATATACACAACACTGCCACCTGTGTTGAGACTCAATGATATCAAGGTGAAAAGATGATTCAAAATATTTCACAGAAATTTGCGTCAAAGAACGTTAGAAACATACCAAGGCACAGACTTGCATACTATTCGTTTATCGCCTTTGCGTCGGCAACTGCGATAATACTGACTGTGGTATTCTAACTACAGTGTATCAGTGATTTTCATTCCTCTCAATTCTTTGCACCGTTTAAATCACACAGCTTGTAAGATTTACTTGAGTGCTTTTTTTAATACTTGATTAATCACTGCTGAGAAGCTTACAGAGGCACCGGTCTTTTTTATCAGATCGGCCTGCATGTGTCTCAGCCTCGACTCTATATCTTTGTCCAATACGATTGTGTGGCGTCGAATCATTGACTAAGTTATGACTTTATTCTATTATTTTTCAAGCTAACTACAAAATACCAAAAATGGTAAAAACGTAGTTTTGATGTCGGTTATATAGCTAGTCTACCACAAACGAGGCGAGTCCAAACTCCTCATTGTTGTATTTTCCGATAATTGCGTATCTTCCAGCAGGCGAGCTAGAGTCTATCAAAAACGGCACTGTAAACTCGCCTCTGTTTGTCAGTATTCCCTTTAACTCAACTGATGACTGGTCTGGCCTAATCACTGTGAGGTAGACGTAGGTTCCAGTCTTAAAGTTCTCTATTTTGCCCGTGATTTTCACCTGTGTTGACTGGTGTGTCTGCTTTTCAAATCTCTGGCCGTTTACCTTCACAAAACCCAGATCCTTTGGCGTGCTGTTGGTTACTATCTGCGGTTGCTGTTGCACTTGGCCTACCTGCATTATTCCATGTTTGATCAAATACTGAATTCCTAAGACAAAGTCCGAGTCCGATATCATGCCATCTGCCCACCACTTGGCATTGCTCTTTATCCAGTATGGTATGGCATGTGAGCTTGCGCCGCTTTGTGCGGTTTGCGGAATGACCATGACGTTGTTTTCAATTAGATACTTGATCCCCTGTACAAAGTCTGCATCTGCAATTGTTCCCTGTGCCCACCACCTTGCGTTGTTTTTGATCCAAGACGGGATCAGGAGGAGCTCATCAGCAGGCTGTTCTTGTTGCTCGTCCTTTGTTTGCTCGCTTGGAGTTTCCGGTGCAGGCTTGCCAAATATGTATAGCCAAACTATTCCATTTCTTGTTTTGTCGTTTAGTGTTCCCGAAATTATGATGTCGTTTTTCTGCGACATTATCTCGATGTTTGCTATATTGTATGACCTTGCAGAAATCGTGATACCGGACCTGACATAGTCTGGATAATCATAGAGGCTTCCTACTTTTTTTGAAAAGGTTCCAGACGCAGTCTCAGAAGGTAAAATCTCTTCTACTTTGAAGACGCCACCCAAGTCTTCGATGAGTTGTGAGGCAAACGCAGTTTGTAGTGGAGTAATTGTTTGGTGATCTGCATCCGTGTACGAATAATCCAAGTCGCCGTCGATCGGCTTGTTGCACGTCTCATCGTGCCATGACTCGTTTGATCTAATAGCCTCAATCATGAGCTGGCCGTGCAACAACTCGTGATAGAATATCACCAAATCCTCCACTAGTTTTACATCGGGGTTTTTTTCTGACGACTTGAGT
>JBKBQK010000141.1:0-3273 GCA_046292705.1 Candidatus Nitrosotenuis sp.
GTTTAGATAATTGGAACAAAAACTGGTTACGTAAATTACTTGAGACTTTGTTTAACTCCCGCTGATACAACAGAATCCAATTCCATAAACCTTTTTTCTTTTTAGATAAACTTGAGAAAGCGATATTTCAGGGAATAAACAAGTCTTTACCTGTCTACACCCTGTACCACCAGCCGAATTTCTTCGACATATTTTATGTTACATTATTTAACTTAAATTTTATGGATTTAATGTGACGTTTAGTTTTATGATATTACATGCATCAACAAACCTTAGACAATAAAAGAATGTTTGATTTTTATCCATGGAGAAGATGGATGGCGGTGGCTATCTTTTTGCTAGCTGAGCTAGCCAGCCTTTCTTTGCTTTCGCAGAAGTGAGTTTTTTCTTTTGTGATTTTGCAGCTTCGGCTTCTTCTAAGGCTACACTTGTGTAAACTGATGCAAATAACAAAACCACCACTATACCAAGAACAAAGGCATTGTAACTTGTCTTCATTAGAAATAACCCGACTTAATTCATAGTTATTGCTTGTTATCAGATTGCGGCATGCCTTTGATTGAATTGCATACCGTCTGCTAATAAAGATCCGGCTTGTGTTTTTAAGCCCATGATTTGTGGCCGCAGTTCGTGCAACGCAATACTAACGGCCCATTCTGATCAAAGACATATGGTATTTTTGGCTTTGAACAGATCACGCAGTGTGTCTGCTTGTACAATTTTTTCCCACTTGTCGGCATGGACTGCCAGTCTTTTGTGATTTGAATTGTTGGCATGTCTTTGTATTAGTTTGCGAAATATTTGATGATATGTACCGCGTTGCGGCATGCCTTAGTAGGATTACTTTTTCTTTGGCTTTATCATGGAGACAAAATACTTGTGCCAAGAAACATCCGATGTTAGTTCTGGGTGAAACGACGTGGCCAAAATATTTCCCTGTTTTACCGCCACGATTTTTTCGTTGAATTTCGATATGACTTGGACATCCTTGCCTAGGCCTTCAATGGATGGTGCGCGAATAAAGATGCCTCTTGATTTTGAAATTCCTATTGGTTGGGCCGAAATCTCTGCCTCAAAGGAGTCACGCTGACGCCCAAAAGAGTTGCGCTCAACTCTCACATCAAGCAGGTCCAAAAGCGGCTGATCTGTTTTTCCAACTACTCGGTCTTTTGCGTTTTTTGAGAGCAGTATCAAACCCGCACATATTCCAAACACTGGCATTCCCGACTGTATTTTTTCTTTGATCGACTTGATTGCACCATTTACCAAAGACATCTGTCCAATCGTCGTACTTTCGCCGCCTGGGATTATTAGCGCATCAAGTTTTGATATTTCATCTGGTGTCTTGACTTGTATTACGTTACCCCTGACACCTGACTTTGCAAGCGCTGCTTTTGTAGCATATATATTTTCTGCAACATCACCTTGCATTCCCAAAACTCCAATGTTTACGCTCATGCCGTACTTCCACGCTCCTGCATTCTAAGTTCCAAATTCTTTACATCCAGTCCAAGCATCGACTGTCTTTCGTCAATCATTCTTTGAGCTTCTTTGACTTTGTCTGGCTCCTCCCAGAATGTGGTTGCAAGGACTATGGCTCGCGCACGCTCTTTTGCATCCTCTGCTTTGAATATGCCAGATCCTACGAAGATGCCGTCGCATCCAAGTGACATCAAGTATGCTGCGTCTGCAGGTGTCGCAATCCCGCCTGCTGCAAAATTCACTACTGGAAGCCTTCCGATTTTTGCAGTCTGCTCTACAAGATCATAAGATACCTTGAATTCTCTTGCCATCCTAACTAAATCCTGATGATCACTTGAATCGTAAATTGATTTTATTGTCCTAAGCTCGTCGTTTACTTTTTTGATGTGTGTTACTGCCTCTGCCACATTTCCTGTTCCTGGCTCGCCTTTTGTCCTAATCATTGCTGCGCCTTCCTCTATTCTCCTTAGGGCTTCAGCAAGTGATCGTGCGCCGTTGACGAATGGTGTTGTAAAGTCCCATTTCCAAATATGATGCGACTCATCTGCTGGAGTCAGCACCTCTGATTCATCAATCATGTCAACATTTGCTTCTTCTAAGACGCGTGCTTCATACACATGACCTATTCTGCATTTTGCCATCACAGGAATTGTGACTGCATCCATTATCTCTTCAATGACTCTGATGCTTGCCGTTCTTGCAACACCTCCTGCCTTTCTTACATCAGAAGGAAGTTTGTCTAAAACCATGACTGATACCGCGCCTGCCTCTTCCGCTATTTGGGCCTGCTCTACAGTTGTGACATCCATGACAACCCCATTTTTGAGCATGTGCGCAAATCCACGCTTTAGTGTGGAGGTACCTCTACTGACTGAAAAGGAACCTATCTTTTCTCTTACTATTCCTTTTGCGTTATTTATGTCGCCAGAAAGTGGAATCAACGATTCTAATCGATGATTTGCATATTTATAATACGCGAACGTAGTTTTCTATCACTTCTGTATATTTATCGACATATTCGTCGACTGGTGAATCATTCTAACAAATAAGAACATGCTGACTAGCACAACTAAGCCTGACGCCCCGAAGATTGGAATTAGTAATTCTTTTGTTGATGTATGAATTATGACGTCTCCTACCGTTCTCAGAGCTAAAGCGGCCAGAATTAAAGCCAGAGGAATTTTGTTGAGCTTTAAGAAATTTATTGATTTGCCGGTTATTGGAGGTAGCATCAGTGGTAAAAACAGCATTATCGTAATTCCAATAAACCCAATTGCGACATAATGAATTGCCAGATCATAATACAAGAATCCACCATAGATGTGAAAAGTCACACCGCATAAAAAGCCCGCAACCAAGAAAGCAAATCCAATTCTTGTATGGAGCCGTATTGTGTTGTATCGAGCTTTTTTTTCTGGCGGCATCAGTTTTACCATTTCTTTATTGTCAAAACCCCCATAGACAAATAACGACAAGACAAACAATACTACACCCATGGTAAATGTTGCATTAAACGCGATACCTAATGCACGAGTGTCGTCGTACAAAGATACTAGGCCGAGTGCGCCGCTTAAAAGAATCGTCGCAAAACACAGAATCACATACTTCTTTCTTGGCCTCATAAAACCAAAAAAAGATGGGAGTGTTTTGTATTCTACACCAAATATAGTCAGAATTGGGAACAAAAACCATATTTGTGTATGGTTCAAGCTGTCCGTTTTTGCTGTTGTGACAAGCGGAAGAATGTGAATTATGACAAGCATTGAAATCGACGTGCTGATAAAGTAATCT
>JBKBQK010000142.1:0-3234 GCA_046292705.1 Candidatus Nitrosotenuis sp.
GATAACGTGCAAGGCCTCCAGGCACATAACAACCAACGGTGTCAAGTGGCACAAAGGATTTTGTGATCTTTGTTCCGTCTGAGACAATTATGAGTTTTTTTAGCTGTCTTTTCAGTGCAAGTTCTGTTTTTGTAAGCCTTAATCGCGCTAGCTTTATTGCGTCTATCTGATCTTTTGTTACAGTTTTGTAGGCATCCTCGATTTCCTTTTTTGATACAATAAACGACTTTGGCTTGACTGCACCGAACTTTGCCTCAAATTTTCTGAGAGCAAGATCGCCTTTTTGCTCCACTTCAGCTATGATTTTCTCAATTGCTTTTTTGTCGTACTTGCGTACAGTAGACTTGGCAAATGAACTTACGTTTTTGACTGGTATGATTCGCATCAATTTTCTTCATCACGCTTTATCTCCTCAAGCTCCAGTATCTGTCTTGGTTCGTGCACCACCAGTCCTTGAGCTATTTTACGAAGTTTTGGGATCATTTTGTGGAATTCTGATTTTGGCACCACCGTGTTTACGCCGTACCATCCTTTGATGCTAAGAGGACTGATCGTGGGTTTTTTCAGCGATGGTATACTGTTAAGTAATTTTTGCATGTTTTTTTCCTCTACATTGAGGTAGATGTGCAGGTATTTTCTTCCTTGTACTGCGCCCCTTATAACCGTCAGAATGTCGTAGATCTTTTCTCTTTTTGATTTATCACGTAGCGAGTTTTTGTTTGCAATCAGGTGTGCACTAGACTCCATGATCACATCTACGATTTTGAGCTGGTTTTGGCCCAACGTTGTGCCGGTTTCTGTTACATCCATTATGGCATCTACTGCATCAGGTGGCTTGGCTTCTGTCGCACCAAAAGACAGGTGGATTTGCACATTTTTGTTTGCACCAACTCTGAGCCACGGTGTGACAATCTGGGGGTCTTTTGTTCCGTAAAGCTTTTTGTAAGATTTTAACTGCTTGATGTATTTTGACGCCGTGGTGAGATATTCTGACGAAATACGAAGGATCTTTTTTTGTTTAGAGTAATCCATAATCATCTCATCAAGCGATTTGTATTTGTAATTGTCAGGTATTGCAACCACCAGTTTTATTTTTCCAATTTCTAGATCTAAAAGGGCCTCAACGTTGGACTTGGTTTCTGCGATCCAGTCCTTGCCGGTAATTCCTACGTCGTAAATCCCATCTGAGACAAAGGTAGGAATCTCCTGCGGCCTTAACATTTTGACTGAAATATCAGGATCATCTAGGGCGACTCGGTACGTACGGCTTTTTCTTTGCACTTTGGTCCAGGATTTTTCCAATATGCCAAAGACGGCCTCTTCAAGGCTCCCTTTTGGGATGGCAAATTTTATTGTGGTCATAGAATTGTGAAAATACCCACCTCTATTATTTTTGGCGATTAGGATCTGCCCACAAGTTCTTCGTACATGCTCAAGATGCACTTTTTTATGTTTGTACTAACAGGTTTTGCTAACTTGTCGAGATCCCTTGATGGCAACAAATGAGACGGAAAAACAGCAAAAGCAGAACCCCGAATCATTTAGGGTATGTCAGATTCGACCCCACAGATTCATTTATTCGTATCAAGGAACTGTTTTGTACTTAGATTTGAACAAACTATTGGAGAAAACTAACGAGTTTTATTTTGACTGCTTTCTTGCGTGCAGCCTCATATGGCCTTTCTGTATTCCTTCGGAGGCTAAAGCACGTAATGCGCCAAAGTTTTGTGCAAGCCCGACAGCGCAGATTACGCATGCAAGCTCGGCTGCTGACTCGACACCTAGGATTTTTGTACAGACTTTGGCCATTGGGTGCGTGCCGATGACTCCGCCTATCACCCCAACAGACATCGGCATCTCTATTTTGCCTACCAAGTTGCCGTCCCTGTCTTTGCTCCATTCTGTAAGTGAGCCATACCTTCCTCTTCTTGCAGCATATGCATGAGCTGCTGCCTCTATTGCCCTTGTGTCTTGGCCTGTGGCGTTGGCAACTGCAATTATTCCATTCATGATGCCTTTATTGTGAGTTACTGCCCTGTATTGGTCGTGTGCTGCAAACTGGTATGCAAGCAGTATGTTGTCGACTATCTCTTCACCTCCCATCTGGTCTTTATCAAATATGGCGGTGCCACGCACAAGTCTTCGCGTAGAATAATTTGAGAGTATTCTGAGAATTACTTTGCCTCTAGTAATTTTTTCAATTAATGGTGCGACTCCCTCACACATGGTGTTTGTCACATTTGCGCCCATTGCGTCTCCCACATCGATTAAGAGCTCTACAATCAACATGGGTCCAGAATCTGTTTTTATTTCTCTGCAAGAAACCTCCTTTGCTCCTTTGCCCATCTTGGACAAAGTAGAGCTTTTTGAGTTTGCCACCTCAAGTATTTCATTTGATGATTTGATGACTTGGGGAATTGCTGCCTTGGTATCCACATTTACTACTTGTATCTGCCCTATGCTGTATGACTCATCATTTTTCATTGTAAATCCCCCATGAACCCTTGCGATTTTGGCTGCCTTTGATGCAGCCGCGATTACTGACGGCTCCTCAATTACCATTGGCACCAGGTATTGTTTTTTGTTGATGACAAAATTAGTTGCAATTCCAAGCGGAAACGAGAATGTGCCAACTGCGTTTTCAACCATCCTGTCCGCTTCTTCAAATCCGATGCCACCTGCATCCTCGATGATTTTTCTTTCCTTTTGTGTAAGATTGGCAAATTTAGCAACAATGTCTAGTCGTTCCTTCCTATTTTTTTCAAAAAAACCTGAGATTGCAGAATCTTTCAACTTACTTCAAAATTCTTATGAGTTTGTCGTCTGTCTTCTCAGGAAATCCCTTTCCGTCCGTATTTGAGGTAATGACATAAAGATAACCGTCAGGTCCTTGATTTGCATCCCTTATTCTCCCAAGGCCGCTAAGTATGCTTTTTTGTGAAAATATGCCATCTTCAGAGATGTCTAATTTGTAGAGATTTGCACCTCGCAGAGTAGCCATAATCAAGCTGTCCGTGTATTCTAGCTTATCACCACTATAAAACACAATTCCTCCAGGCTCGATGCTTGGATCATAACACATGAGTGGACCTGTAAATTCTCCCCCGCACTCTTGCTCAGGCCAGCCATAGTTTTGTCCTGCTTTGACTAGATTGATTTCGTCGTTTTTTGTTGGGCCGAATTCGGTAACAAAGAGATTTCCATTTTTGTCCCATGCCATACCCTGCGGATCCA
>JBKBQK010000143.1:0-3183 GCA_046292705.1 Candidatus Nitrosotenuis sp.
TGACCGAAAAATATTCAGCTTGGTTCTCATTCATCCCAGACTGTGATGCTGGAGCAGCGTGATTATTCCCAGCTATTCAGGGAGCTGGAGTATTACCGCAATCGCTGCTCAGAGCTTGAAGCCGTCTGCGGTCGATGAAGCCCCACCTTACCGTCCCTGCTAAATGCCAGGTCCTACTGCCTGCCTCGGGCTACTTTTATCTAGATGCTTGAGCTACCCGTTCTAGCTCGTTCTTTTTCTTGACAGATGGTGCGCCAGGATCGTTGGATGCTGCCGCAATTAGGTGTTCTGCAAGATATTCTTCCATTGTTTTTGGATTTGAAAAAGACGATTCTTTTACTCCGTCTGCAATGAATCTCAGTGCCAAGTCTACGCGTCGAAGTGGTGAGACATCGACTGAGACATGGTAGGCAGTGCCACCGTAGACAATCCTTGTAGTGTCTTCGTTTGGTGAGGAGTTTTCGATTGCTCTGACTAGAATCTCAATTGGGTTCTTGCCAGTCTTTAGGTGAATTATCTCAAGTGCGGCCTTTACTGTGTTGATTGCACGTGTTTTCTTTCCGCCCATTCTGCCTGTGTTTTTTGCATACTTTTTGCCAAAGTGCATCAGCTTATTTACAAGTCTTTCGACGATGTTGACTTCGGTCTTGTTGAATCTTTTCAGCGATGAGCGGCCAAACGTCATAGGTACAATCGATCTTTTTAGTGAAATTACATTTTTGAGTCCCGGGTCTTTTATCTCGATTCCAGAGAGATCCCATTTTCTAAACAACAACAAATTCGGCGAGTCTGCCATTTTTCCTATCTCCTTGGTTTTTCTTTTCTTCCCCTCACCAGTTCTCTTAGCGAGGTTCCGTTTACTTTGAAGACCTTGAATCTGACACCCGGAATATCTCCCATTGCACCACCCATTGATGCGCCCATTCCCTCTACGTGTACCTCGTCGTGTTCGTCAATGAAGTTCATTGCGCCGTCTCGTGGCAAGAATGCCGTAACTGTCTTTCCGTTTTTGATTAGTTGGACTCGGACACATTTTCTTACGGCAGAGTTTGGCTGTTTTGCCTCAACTCCTACTTTTTCCAGTACGATGCCTCTTGCCTGCGGTGAGCCACCAAGTGGGTTTGCCTTTCGGTCAAGACCCAGCATTCTTCTTTTATAGACACCGATTGCCCATCGCTGTCGCTTTCTTTTTGTTTTCAGTACACGTCCTGCGAACAATCCAAGTGGGGACTTTGCCATGCTATCACTCTATTTTTTCTGGACTGTTAATTAAAACGCTTGTAATTTCAAAGTATCTTTTTGCCAGAAGCCGTGCCTTTTCGGCGTTTCTGCCTTCACGGCCTACAACAATGCCTTTCTTTTTTGGATCGACTAATACGATTGCTTGAGTCGAACCGTCAAGTCTTTTGTTTAATTTTACTTCTGAGACAAGTTTTGGGTTTAATATATTTTTGAGGAATTTAACAGGATCATCGGAGTATTCAACAAGTTCAACGTTCTTTTTGATAATATTTTGGAGATTTCTAATGTGCGAGCCACCTTTGCCGATCGCAAGGCCCATTTTGCCTTCATTGACAACAAAAATCACTCTATTTTGTTTTTCATCTTCAACACAATCACGCGCAGATGCGCCAGTTACATTCTGGAAAAGCGAGATTAATCGCATCTGATCAGTTGTGAGTTTGATTGTTTGCGGCATTTTTGCTAATTATCACGCAACTTTTGTGTCTCATTTAAACTTAGTTGTGGTCTCATTGTGTCTCTGATTCTTTTAATATCGCTTTGATGTTAGAGTCTGGAATTGAAGTTAGTGATGCTGCAGATACTCTAAATTGCAGGCCACAGAGTCTTCCAAGTGCGACCGAAGAGCCATCAAATTGTAGTGTAGTTACTTTTTGGTCTTTTGTAGAATCTTGAATTTTTTTCAAAGAATTTTGTGGAATAGATTTTGAAATGACGATTAGCTTTGCGTTTTTGATTGAGTGGAGCACCTGCTTTATGCCCAATACGCATTTGTTCTCAGCAAGCGCGTCCTTTAGTGCTTTTTCGAGTAATTTTCCCATTATACCACCTGTAATGACGATTCAAGATAGCTCCTTTATAGGTTTATCACTTATTTTTATGATCAAATCCCGTACTCAGAAAAACCAAGTGAACTAATATCGGACAAGTCCGGTGGTCTTCTCGTCCTGTTTGATATAGGTTGCAAAGATCACATATCTACAACAACACACCCACAAAGAATCAAAATATTTTGTGGAATTTTTCTCAACGATTAGTTTTTACAAAATTTATAGATGAACAGTACTAAGCTTTTATCAAAATTAATTTTTGGAGACTTGCATGTAGAGGTCTTAATTTCGTAGACCTTTCACTGTTTTTTAGATTTCAAAGCAAATTTTATGATAAAATCGTCGGAGTGTTTATTTTCTTCATTATGCCATACAATCCAATCCATAAAAAATTTGATTTCTCTATATTTGTCTCAGTTAGCTTGCCGTTGGTTTGAGATGAGCAGATTTTCAATCAAATCCATTTTATCAAATCGTTCTGCAACTATATCATGCCTTTTCATTGTGATGCGTGCAAACTCGACTTTTTCTTAAATGATGGTCTAATCGTTTACAAGGAAAAAAAGCACAAAATCATAGTTCAAAAGGACAACCGAGTGTTGGATTCGTTTAGCTAGCCATACTCTGAATGCAAACACGATGAGGTCTGTCCAACAAAAACAGGTACCCCTATATTTTGAGGCTAAAAGACATTATTATCAGAGTTTTAGCTATTTTTCCAAAAGTTAATCGAGTTCATTATTTGTTCGTATTCAACATCGCTTTGTGTAATTTGCTTCAAGACCTCAAAATTAATGGACTTGTATTTTCTACGCACTAGTTCTTTGATGTCTTCTACGTCCTGATCCCTTTGAGCACGTTGTTTTGCTACTAGTAATGCCTCAATTCCAATTACACGTATCTTGGCTTTGCCCTCTTGAATTTCAACAGATGTGTCTTTAATCACATTTATTGGGATTCCACTTACATCGTCCCTAAAAATGTCGATTTTGATGCCTCGGGGGGGTTCGAGTTATCTCTTTTCTTCCTTCTTGTCGTGTTTTGTAGTTTTTTTCTTCTAATTCTTCATTAGAAATTGGCTTTACCACAGCAAAGTCAATGTCTTGAGATT
>JBKBQK010000144.1:0-3121 GCA_046292705.1 Candidatus Nitrosotenuis sp.
ACCGACAAACATGTAATCGAGCAGCTTGTGATATCTGGAGGTGTCTTGCCGCCCACATTCCGACAACAAATGGCGTACACATTAGAAGAGTTTCCACAAAGACTGAGCAAAAAAAGCAAAGATCTTTTTTTGCACACAATAGAATTGCTTGAAGAGCAAACAAGTTAGCATACAGAATATAAAGACCCACAAAAAAAATCCTGCATGCGGCTTTTGGAATATCAGGCAAAAGAATTGTTTGCACAATACGGCATCAAAACTCCAAAAGGTATTGCCTCAAAGAACATAGAGCAGGCAAGAAAAGACGCAGCGGAGCTTGGTTTTCCTTTTGTGATAAAGGCACAAGTTCCAGTTGGTGGAAGGGGGAAAGCAGGTGGAATCCAAAAATGCCACAACTGGGACGAGTTTGAGCTCAAATACCCACAAGTTCTGTCCATGTCGATAAGGGGTGAAAAGACAAGGGCAATTTTGCTTGAAAAGATGGCCGAATATGAAAAAGAACTATACCTATCGCTGTTTTTGAATCGCAGTAAAAGATGTTACACAATTATTGCCTCATCAGAAGGCGGAGTAGAGATAGAATCAGTCAAAAATCAGATAATCCGCGAGGTAGGCCTAGGCCACGTCGATAAACAAGTGGCCGAAGAAGTCGCAAAACAAATGGGCCTCGAAGGAAAAACTGTTTCAGATTTTGTAGACATGTTGCAGAAGCTATCAAAACTTACAGTCGAAAAAGAAGCAGAGCTTGCAGAGATAAATCCAGTAGCTCTATTAAGAGACGGCTCACTTCTTGCATTAGATGGCAAAGTAATCACAGACGACAACGCAAATTTCAGACACCCAGAAATGGCAAAATATCAAGAAAAAACAGAGCTTGAAGAACGCGCAGAAAAAAGCGGATTTACACTTGTCGAGCTTGAAGGAAACATTGCAGTAGTCGGCAATGGTGCAGGGCTTGTCATGTCCACTTTAGATATGCTTGCAGACAACGGTGGCAAACCTGCCTGCTTTTTGGATGTAGGTGGAGGCGCTACAACAGAATCAGTGTATGAAGCGCTGACTCTGATTAGCAAAATGAAAAAAGTAAAAGCTATTTTGGTTAATTTGTATGGCGGCATAGTAAAGACAACTACTGTAGCAACTGCATTTATCAAAGCATATAACGACAAACTAATCGATCTTCCAGTTTATGCAAGACTCATGGGTGCAGAATCAGAAAAATCAAAAGAAATGCTCAAAAACACAAAAACGAAAATGTTCGACTCAGTCGAAGACGCCATAAACGGTGTCGTAATGGAGGTAAGCAAGCGTGGTTGACATTTACGAAATTCTAAGAGGTAAAAAAGATCCTTCTGGAAATTATGAAAAAGTTCCTGTCATCGTACAAGGAATAACTGGCACATTTGGCTCGCTGCACACCAAACAAATGATAGAGTATGGAACAAACATTGCCGCTGGAGT
Source organism: Candidatus Nitrosotenuis sp. (assembly GCA_046292705.1). Lineage (GTDB taxonomy): Archaea > Thermoproteota > Nitrososphaeria > Nitrososphaerales > Nitrosopumilaceae > Nitrosotenuis. The sequence goes on from JBKBQK010000144.1 coordinate 1,462, forward strand.
CACCCCAGGAAAGGGAGGTCAGAAATTCGAAGACAAAGTTCCAATATACAACACAGTAAAAGAGGCAGTTGATGCAACCGGTGCTAAGATCTCAATCGTATTTGTCCCAGCCAAGTTCTTTTTGGGTGCAGCAAAGGAGGCGCTAGAGGCAGGAATAAAGCTGCTTGTAGCAATACCTGAACATGTGCCTGTAAGAGACACCATGGAGTTACTTGAAATTGCAAAGAAAAATGATGCAATAATTATTGGTCCTAACACGCCTGGCATCATGATCCCAGGCTTAATCAAAATAGGAATCATGCCTGCAAGCCCCTTCAAGCCAGGAAACATAGCTGTATTATCAAAAAGTGGCACGCTCCTCTACGAAATCTCCAATACTTTGAGCCGAGCTGGCTTTGGCCAGAGCATCACGATTGGAGTTGGCGGCGATCCAATAAACGGCACAAGACTCATCGATGCCTTTGATGTCGTAAAAGACGACCCCTCATTGGAGGGAATGGTAGTGGTAGGTGAAATCGGGGGTGATTCAGAAGAGATACTTGCACAGCACATCATAGACATTAATTTCAAAAAGCCGATAGTCGCTTATGTCGCCGGACGGCGTGCTCCAAAGGAGAAGAGGATGGGACATGCAGGTGCAATCGTGATGGGCACTTATGGTTCCGCAGAGTCAAAGATCTCTATGTTTAACAAGGCAAACATCCCAGTTGCCAAAAGACCAAACGAGGTAGCCATGCTTTTGGCAGGCAAGCTAGAGTCCAAAGGTTAAAAAATACTCAGAACGAGGTTGTAAAAAGATGCCAATTACTGACCCAGAAAAGAAACGAATTGCTCAAGCAGCTAGGCTTCACATGAAGATCTGCCTACACTGTGGTGGCAGAAACTCTATGGCAGCATCAAGATGTAGAAAGTGTAGAGGAAGCTTCCTCAGATTAAAGAACAGAACTCTTGGCGCCAAAAAGTAGCATTAATGTTTTACTTCTCGTAGTATTGTGTATGGTGTTTTTTTAGATTCTGTTGGAAGGATCAGTCCAGTATTTCCGGAAAATATCTCGATTTTTTCCATAACTTCTTCAAAAGCTTTGTCCTCTTCTAGTGCTTTCAAGTATTCTTCAGTCCAGCTCCAGTTGCTTTGTGGATTACATGAGTAGACGATCCAGTAGTATTTGTTATTTATCCTTAGCACATCAAATGGATATGCTCTACAGTCAAATGGCCTTTGCTGGTATATGGAACATCTGGAATTTTCCTCGTCCCAGAAGACACATGCTTGGGAGTTTTTCTTTTTGTTTACCGCCTTTATCATAATACCATTTACATTTCTATCATGCAGGAATTCGTCGCTTGCTTTGTTTATTGATTTGAGATCCTCCAGATCTGATGAAAAAACCAATGGAACTGCAGAATTGGTGCAGCAGCCTTGTGCCTTGCAACTCCAACAGAGTCCTGAAAAATCCACCACGTAAGTTATGCGTAATTATTGTATTTAGTCATTTGATTCCTTCAAAGATTCTCCGTTCTTTTTTGCCCGTATAAAGGAGAAAAGAAGCGCGACGCCCAAGATCCCAAGAACTACCGTAAGCGAAATCATTGTAGGAATTTCAATTTTTTCTGCAGCTATCATCTTTACTCCAATGAAAAGCAGTATTGCGATGAGTCC
>JBKBQK010000145.1:0-3106 GCA_046292705.1 Candidatus Nitrosotenuis sp.
TACCAGTGCTGGGCCGTCCTTATCATAACCTCCAATCAAAATATCGGCAATGAAGGGGTAACCTCTGTTCTGGTGGAACAAAAGTGAACATAACCTTGCCAGGGATCTTATCGGAATGTTTTCGTTTTTTTGGACCTTGTGTATGTTTGCGTGGTATCTCAGTACATCGGTGATGTTCTGGGCGTCTGCAACACCTCCTGCCATCGTCATGCCTGCGTGGTTTGCGATCTTTTGGATCTTCATGGTGTTGTTGTTTGCAATAAAATAGCCGGCACTTGCACGCATGTCTGCGCACAGGACAACGCCGTCGCTGACCTTGATACCTACGGTGGTCGTTCCATGTAGAATCTTCTCTTCTATGTTATTAGCTGACAAGAAAATGCTCCTAGATGCTCTGCAATGGTTTCTCCCCTTTTAAATAACTTTTTGTTGGTGGGCAAATTGATAAGGCATAGCCCCAACAACTACGTAATGCGAAATACTCCCTCGCACACGATGGAACTTCCACGCCTCATTGTGGTCGGAGAAAAAAACATCGACCAGATTGGAAGCTTTCTGCGTTCTCTTAGTGAGCCAAACAAAGTCTCAGTAATAGCTGGAAATCATGTACAAAGAATAGTGAAAACAAGATTTCAGAAATCTCTTTCCGCATCAAAGATACGCTCCGTCTGGCACGTCCCAAAAGGCAACGACGAAAGATCCGTGCACCAAGTGCAAAACGAGGTAAGAAAGGACAAAAGCGACCTCATCGTCGGAATTGGGGGCGGCCGGTCTGTAGACGTTGCAAAGATGATTGCATTCAAGCTTGGAAAACCGTTTGTAAGTGTACCGACTGCAGCATCCCATGATGGAATCGCAAGTCCCTTTGTATCGATTCGTGGCGAAAAACCCCACTCACTCGTTGCTACGGCACCACTTGGCGTCTTTGTAGACATCGACATAATCAAGAAAGCACCAAAGAAGCTTCTGGCAAGTGGTTGCGGTGATCTAGTAGCAAAAATCACTGCAGTAAAGGACTGGGAGATAGGCAGGGACAGAACGGGCGAGTACTTTGGAAGATACTCTGCAAATCTTGCGTCGATGAGTGCAAAGATCCTGCTTGAAGCAACAGAAAAAAAGAAACTTCCAGACATAAGAGAGATAGTCGAGGCACTCATCAGCGCTGGCGTGGCGTCATGTATTGCAGGAAGCAGTAGGCCGTGCTCTGGCTCAGAACATCTGTTTTCTCATGCTCTGGACAAGATTGCACCGCATGTAGGACTGCATGGAGAAAAATGTGGTATAGGCGCCATTTTGATGGCAAAACTACAGGGACAGGACTGGAGGAAAATTGCAAAGACACTCAAAAACGTGGGGGCGCCGACCACTGCAAAGCAGATAGGCCTCAAGCCAGAGGTGCTTGCCAAAGCACTAGTCATAGCACAATCACTAAGGCCTGAAAGGTATACTATCCTAAAAGAGGTTCAGATGACAAGGAAAAAAGCACTGGATCTTGCAAGGGCTACCGGTGTTATATGATCTGAGAAACACCCCGTAGAAATTATCCATACAAAAGATACGCGCGCGTTAAATACAAAAAAATCGTTTTTGGTATCATGACAACAACAGCTTGGAAATGCTACAGATGCGATCTGACGTTTAAGGAAGAAACAATAGCAGAACTTCACAAAAGTATATGCAACCACCAATCCAGACAGATCAGGATCGCAGTTGCATAAAACACAAAATGGATTAGACGGCGTGTCCAATACAACACATGCGATGCAAAAATCTCCAAGCCGGATGCTTTCACGACTTTAACTTGCATGAGAGGGGCGGCGCATGCCTTGTCAAGGGATGCAAGTGTACTGGTTTTTGCAAAACCTAGACTGGTGAGGTGCTGTTGGTGATGAGCAGTGAGGCCTGAGCCAACAGATTCAGAAAGGGCTCACCAAAAAGCAAATTCACTATTCGTTCAGAGAACTTGTCCAGAATGTGAGCCGTTGCGTCTGTGAGGACTGTACTTTCTACAATGTCAAATGTCTTGTTAAGCGCTTGGTCTGCAAGCACATCTGAGGGTACTCCTTGGTCCATCTGAGCTACCAGATCGGGAATGAAGCCGTGTACCTCTTGCGGCAAACTCTCACTCATGATCGAAGAGGCGCTTGCCTCCGTGGGCTCCCTTATTGCCTCCTTTACTAGATCCTCGAACATTCTGGACGACTACGATTCAGCTTTGCCTTTAACCTCTGCGTACCAAGTATATTAAGCACTAAAGGCCGATCTGGCACAAAGCCAAAAACCTCATTCCGATGTGGAAAAATACGCATGAATCATACTCATAACACAATTATTGACTAATACTACAAGACAAATGATCAGTAAGGGTTTAAGAGCCAATCAAAAAAGGAGTAGTGGTGAAAATGAGTCAAACATTATTTGATTTGTACAACTCGATGCTAAAGACCCTAGTGGACAGACGCAAAGAGCTCATAGAGGAAATCGAGGACATCAACCAGCAAATCGTAGAGATAAAGAACGAAGCAAAAGAAAACGGCGTAACGCTGTCGATCTAGAGAATTAAATTATCACGCATCCAAAATGATCTAAACAAAATGGATCTGGTTTTCTCTGACATTCATGCAGACGTTGATGGATTACAAACAATACTTGATATCGCCTTCTCCTCGGATTTTGAGAAAAAATACGGGACCATCTCAAGAATAATCAACCTAGGTGATGTCTTGGAGCGTGGGACAGGCCCAAAAGAAGTCTTGCACAAACTCAGAGATCTCTCAAAATCATATCCAATGATTTCGGTGATGGGCAACCACGATGAAGGGTTCCTCTACAAGCGGTTTCTCAGTGGTAGCTCGTATGCAAGTATACGGGCCCACGAGCTGCTAGAAGAAGATGATCTAGAGTTTTTCAAACAAAACAAGGACGGAACGTATGGTGAGCAGTTTGTAGTTGACAACAAAAACAAACTCTTGTGCGTACACGGAGGTCCAATAAACCCAGAAAAAATACTAAAAAATGGCGGGGATCCCTGGTTGTACCAGAGAACTTGGCAGCGCCTATCACAGGAGGGAACAGAGTTTTACAGCTATTATGGATACCACTACAA
>JBKBQK010000146.1:0-1891 GCA_046292705.1 Candidatus Nitrosotenuis sp.
TATCACTCAAAAATGCTCCAGATGGTATCGACACAAATTGATGGTGCACAAAAGGCGCTAGCCCAGCTAAGAAAAAATGGTCACATGGCAGGACAACTCAAATTCGCAAGATTTTCAAAATACAACACATTTGTGTACAACCAGTCCGGATTTCATATCGAAGATAATCTTCTACATCTATCCAAAATAGGCAGAATCAAGCTCATACAGCACAGGGAGATTCCAACCAATTGCAAATCAATCAAAGCCAGATAGTCACGGTGACTGAAGGTACCACTAAGATCCTAGCTCCACGGGGCTCAATAGAAGAAAAAGTTCCACCAAGAGAGATAGCTTTCTTTAATCCAAGAGCAAAGTTGAGCAGAGATCTTTCCATAGTTGCGTACTCTGCGTTTTTAAAGAATTTTGGGGGTCCAAAACTCTTCCTTGATGGCATGTCAGGCCTTGGTGCAAGAGGCCTGCGTGTTGCCAATGAGATCAAAGACATCCAAGTTTTTGTAAACGATGTAAATCCAAAGGCTCTTGAGTTATCACAGAGATCTGCAAGGCTCAATTCCTTGAAAAATTACCAGATCTCTAAAAACGAGGTCTGTGCATTCCTTGGTGCATTCTCAAGCAAAGGAAACCGTGGCACCATAGTAGACATAGACCCATTTGGCTCGCCTTCAAAATACATCGAGTGCGGCCTGCGTGCCACAGTCCACGGGGGGTTGTTGTCTGTGAGCTCAACCGACTTGCAGGTTTTACACGGCCTCTTCAACGATGCATGCAAGAAAAAGTATCATGGCATCCCAATCAAAACAACATACAGTAATGAGATTGCGATCAGACTCATACTTGGTATGATAGCTACGGTCGCAGCAAGACTGGAGCTTGAGGTGACTCCGATCTTTGTTGAGACAAACCAGCACTATTATCGTGTCTACTTGAAGATACAGTACAAGCCAGACACACGGAACTTAATCGGATTCATCCAGCACTGTAGAAGCTGTGGAAACAGGTTTTCCACGATCGAGTCGACTCAACTCTGCAAGCTGTGCAAATCTGAGCTACAAACTGCAGGGCCCCTCTGGATTGGTTCCCTCTTTGAAAAAGAGTTTGTGTCTGCCATGCTTTCAGAGATTCCAAAATATACAGTCGACAAAAAATGTGAAAAAACAATTCAAAAAACCATTCTGGAATCTGAGATGCCTGCATGTTATTACACCTTGGACGAGATTGCAGAGGCCCTCAAGACATCTCCGCTCTCGCTACAAAAAATGATTGAGCGGCTAAACCAAAACGGCTTTACATCAAGCCCCACATCGCTCAATCCAACCGGATTTAGAACAAACTGTCCAATAGATAAGATCAGAGAACTGTCTGCACACTAGGGCCTGTACCCAAGGCAAACAAAGTACATTTCGCTGCTTGGTTTTCTGCTTGCGTTTGGCTTTCTTAGATGCACCTTAACAAATTTTTTTTGTAGATAGTCCCTAAACTCCATGGAATATTCGCCGTCAAAGACTTTGAAGACTGCGTTTCCCTTTGGTGCCAGAATCCTGTCCATTATCTTTGAGCATGAATAGTTTAGCGAGATTTGTTTTGCGTGGTCCATGGACCAGTGTCCTGTGATATGTGGCGAGACGTCGCAAATTACTGCGTTTGCCTTTGTACCAAGGTACTCTAGTATCTCGTCTGACACTGCCTCGTCTTCGACGCTGCCTTTGATAAAATGCGTCCCCGGAATTTCGTCCATGTATGCTGTGTCGACTCCGACTACTTTGCCTTTGTTTCCAGCAAGCTTTGCTGCTGCCTGCATCCATCCACCTGGGGCGCATCCAAGGTCTACTACGAAAAACCCAGGCCCAATTATTCGATAAGAGTTGTTTAGCTCAAGCAGCTTGTATAT
>JBKBQK010000146.1:1901-3089 GCA_046292705.1 Candidatus Nitrosotenuis sp.
TTCGATACCCTTGCTCTTTTGCAAGCTTTCGATAATGATCATGTTTTGCGTCCAGTAGCTTCATTGTTCTTTCTTTTTCTTTGGTTTTGACAGCTCCACTAGCACCCAGTCCTCAATCCACTGGCATGTCCTTGGGCTGACCTCGCCATCGAGGCTGCACTTTTGTTCAACTGGGCACACAAGGCAAGGTGCGTTCTCGATGGATTCAGTGCTCACTGGAGTCTTTTTTATTTTTAAAACGTATGTCCATCTTTTGTTTTCAAGAATTTTTTCACGCGTGATGATTCCCATTCTTTCGAGTTTTAGCGCAAGTCTTGAGCCATCTCTGCTTGTAAGCTTAAATTTTTTCCACAGCTCACTTTGCACCATACCATCTTCAAAGTTTGCCAGATAAAGACAGACTCTGTTTGTGAGCTTTTCCATGTCGACTTTTTCAATTTGGAAGTTTTCGATTTCTTCGTCTGTTAGCTGTTCTTCTAATTCCTCTTCAAGTGTTTTTTCTGGAATCTCTTCTTTCTTCTTTTTCTTTTCTGCTTTCTCTTCCTTTTTCTCAGCTTTCTTGACTTTCTTTTGTTTTACTTTCTCTGCCTTTTTGTCTTCCTTTACTTTTTCCACTTTTGTCTTTTCTTCCTTTTTTTCAGCTTTCTTGTCTTTCTTTTCTTTCTTTGATTTTGATTCAGAAGCCTTAGGTCTTGCCATTTAACTCACTCGTGTTTGTTACTGACTGTGAATTCAATATATAACATAGCATTCAGAAGCTACTGGACACTGAATCTCTGGCTCGTTGTGAGGAACCTGTCACCGTTTTCATCAAAGAGTTGCGCCTCAAGGAGGTATTGTCCCGGTGCATCTATTTTGACTGAAAAGCTTTCCTCAAGTGGCAAAGTCCCCGAGGAGCCGTAACACTGATCGAAGAAGGCGCCTTGTTTTACTGCCCTTCTCTGACCAGAAGACACATCGTATATGGTCATGTAGAGGTCACCGCAGCTGAATGCTGCATCGCTTGCAGACACGCTTGCGCCAACAGTGTCAGATACTGCGTATTGGTTTTGCAGATTCACTATTTGTATAGAGTCCGACGCAGATTGTCCTGCCTCGAAGCTAAATGTGCGCCCTGGGTTTTGAAGTGCGACCCCAAGTACCAGCCCGCCAAATATGAAAGAGAACGCTATTGGAATTATGAATACA
>JBKBQK010000147.1:0-3083 GCA_046292705.1 Candidatus Nitrosotenuis sp.
CCTAGCTTTTATGGTTACAACCGGTTGAGTCGAAAGCTGCGTGAGTGTAGCAGTGACATAAGTCATGATTGGTTTTGTGCCAACAAATATCACATCACGAGTCTTTTTTGCACCATCGTCATCAGAAGCTTTTTCGTCTTCCAAGATTGCCTTCTCCTCTTGTGGTTCTTTGTTCTTTTGTGATTCTGCAAATATCTCTTCGGCTTCAGTTGGCTTGCTTTGTTCACTCATGGTAACCTAGTTGCTGTTTTTGCTCTTTTGCTTTTATTTTAAGTTTGAGACTTTGCATTTTTCAGATAGTTTTCTATTACTTTTTCAATTTCTTCAGGATTCTTGCAATTTTTCACGTTTTCCACAATCTCTTTTTCTTCTACTTCATAACAGTTGAGAAACTCTTGTGCATCTTTGAAAACTAAGAGAATCTTTTCGTTGTGCAGGCAATAATACATTTTTTCAGGTTCCATTAAATGTGGTATGATTTTAATTCCATCTTTCTCCGATGACAACGGGTATGACATATCCATCAACAGCTAATATCGTATTTAGAGCATGCACTCCGATATTGTAATAAGGATTTTCGATAAATAAAACATGTTGAGTGAGAGAATCGTTTTTCACATTGATTTTGACTATTTTTTTGCACAGTGTGAAGAGATTAGAAATCAATCATTAAAGACCAAACCTGTTTGTGTGTGTATTTTTTCTGATCGTGGTGGAGACAGTGGTGCGATAGCCACTGCAAACTACATTGCAAGAAAATTCGGTGTAAGGTCTGGGATGCCGATCAGATTTGCAAAAACAAGATTGCGTCAAATTCCAGACGCCGTTTTCCTTGGTGCAGACTTTCCATATTATTCAGATATCTCGCAAAGGGCAATGGAAATAATCAAAAGTTATGCCGATGTATTCGAGTACGTAGGAAAGGATGAAGCATACTTAGACGTGACAAAAAGATCAGAATCTAGTTTCCCAAAAGCCACACATCTAGCCCAACAACTCAAAAACCAGATTAGGGCCGAAGTAAAAATGACGTGCTCCGTTGGAATCTCCGCAAACAAACTCATCTCAAAGATTGCATCAGGCTTCAAAAAACCCGACGGCTTGACAGTTGTCGAACCACAGAACGTAGAAGCCTTTCTAAATGCACTCAATGTAGACGATATTCCGGGAATCGGCAAAGTTACTGCCGATAAATTTGCTGAAATGAGCATCAAAACAATTGGTGAGTTAAGAGGCCTCGACGTGTTTACACTCAACAAGATGTTTGGACGCAAAATATCATCCTACATTTACAACGCTGCGAGGGGCATCGACGACGGTCCCGTAGCTGAAAGGCAGCCAACAGTTCAGTTTTCCAGAATCATGACGCTAAAGGAAGACTCTAAAGACTTTGAGTTTCTATCTCAGAGCTTATATGAGATATGCGATGATCTGCATCAGATCATACTAAAGCACAAAAAGATGTTCAGATCCGTGGGGATTCAATTCATCCAATCAGATTTATCAAGTAAGACCAAATCAAGAATGCTAAAAAACCCCACATTTAGCATAGATGAGCTCAAAAAAACCTCAGCCCAGTTGTTAGAAGAGGCCTTAGCTGATCAAAAGCTAGACGTAAGAAGATTAGGTGTGCGTGTATCAGAGCTCTCAGATTTGGAAGGCCAAAGCTCAATCACTAATTTTTTCTAAGCACTTTGTTTTTTCATTCTCTTTGTTTCTATAGCTGTGACTGCAAAAAGATAAGCAAAAAGCCACGGCAGAAACATTATCTCACCTGCTATTCCATGGAATTCTTCAAATTCGGTTGGATTTGTTGAGACCTTGAGGACAAAAAGTGATAGCGAGAATATCCTTATCATGTTTACACCAATTGTTCCCGCTATCCCGAGCACAAAATATGCAGCCTTGCGCTTTGGCGGAATGTTCATTTTTAGCAAAAATGCCATCATGACAAGCGAGTAAATTATTACGCTATGGACTCCCGCTGATGGCCAAAAAACCTGAAGTGCCATCGAGCCATGCTCACCTCTCAAGAACATAAGATTGTCTCTTGCAATTGCAAAGCCCAGATCAAATGTGTTGATTACCCAAACGTTTACCTTGACTAGATATGGCACGATATACTGCAGTGGACCCAATGTGTCGTATGGGAAGAATGCATCAAGGGAGAGTATGATTGCACTTCCGCACAAGAAAATTGGTCCAGCGGGCGCTATTCTAATCCATTTTTTACCAAACAGAATCGTTACGGCCGCAATCACAAATATTCCCATCACGACAAAGTCCCACATCCATGTCCACGAATACACCAAGTTGACATTGTAGACTTTGGCTCCCTTTGTTATGTAGTCCCTAAGGCCGTATTCTAGCGCCACAAAATAGGCAATTACTGCGGCCGCAAGCGGGATTGTCAGTAGTACTTTTTTTTGCGAAATGATGTATTTTAGCCCAACCAGCTCCGCAACTACGAAGGCCATTGCAAAAAGGAATCCGCCTCTTCCCTGGTTCCAGCTCAAGCTGAAAGAATCTGGATATGCAGCTAATGCAAACAAGACAGGGCTTATTATGACAATAATTGCAAATGTGACGTTTTTGTTCTGCATCATTTGGTGGAGAATTTTGAATGAATAAAAACCAACGGCAAAAATATCCGCAAGCTACTGCACAGAAGAGATCAACCACACAAAATGTGTTTTTTGGAGTGAACAAACACGTTCTTATGTTCATGTAATACGATAGTGTAGTTCCTGAAGGTTCTGCGGTTCCCTCTTCGGAGGCTAATGCCCCGCTCTACCTTCAGCCTTACTTTTTTTTGATCGTGAGTGTTTTTTGGATCTCGCTCATCGAATTGATGAATTTTTGTTTTGCTTCGTATTCGTTTGTCACCTTGACTATAACTTCAGATGACGAAAGTAGAACGTCTTTTACTACGAGTGGTGCGCTTAATCCCAGCAACTCACTTAAGAAGTCAAACAGATTATGGAATTTTGTGGCATTTCGGTATTGGAATTGTACTCGGCCGTCCTTAAAGGTGGGTTTTGGATCAAGCGGTATGATTAGGTTCGGAGACGTCATTTCAGAGA
>JBKBQK010000148.1:0-3029 GCA_046292705.1 Candidatus Nitrosotenuis sp.
TCCTTTACTTCATGTTCAGGCCACCCAGAACCGCGCGCAATCCTTTTGATTCTTGAGGCATTTAGAAGATCAGGGTCGGCCTTTTCTTGTTTTGACATGCTCTGGATGATGTATCTCCATCTCTGGATTCTCGTCTCCATTTGATCAAGCTGGTCCTCTTTGACCATGCCTGAGAGGCCTGGCATGTTGTCAAGAAATCCCTTCAGTGAGCCTACCTTTGAGACTTCTTCTAGCTGATAGTAAAAGTCGTCCATGTTCATTTTTCCACTAGAGATTCGCTTGAGGCGCACGTCGTCTGCTTCTGACTCAAGCCTCTTTGCAAGATCAAGAAGTGCCTGTATGTCCCCCATGCCGAGTAGCCTTCCGACGAATCTTGTAGGAGAAAACAACTCCAAGTCATCTATGCGCTCACCGGTTCCAACATACATTATCCTGGCCCCGGTTGCAGCAGAGGCAGCTAGTGCTCCGCCTCCCTTTGCAGAGCTGTCCAGTTTTGTAACTATGATTCCGCCTACCGGTACCGTCTTGTGAAATGATTCCGCCTGGCTGTAGCACTGTTGGCCTATTGTACCATCGATTACCAGCAGTACCAAGTCGGGCTCGGCTACCTTTGAGATCTCTTTCATCTCGTCGAGTAGCTCTTTTTCCTCTTTGTGTCGTCCTGCGGTATCAATTAGGACGATATCTAGATTGGAATTTTCAAAATGCTTTAAGCCATTTTTGACTATTGATGGTGCATCCTTGTTGCCTTCTTCACCGTATACTTCGACGTTTGCTTTTTCACAATTAGTCTTTAACTGAACCAATGCGCCAGGCCTGTACGTGTCTGCACCAATCACTGCCACCTTGTAACCTTGCTTTGTTAGAAACTTGGCAAGCTTGCCTGTGATTGTGGTTTTTCCACTGCCTTGAATGCCGAGCATGAGGACTCTGTTTAGCTTGCCTGGCTGAAATGCGAATTGGTTTTCTTTTCCAAGCAAGTTTGCAAGCTCGTCGTAGAGGATCTTTACTATGTGGTCCTTTCTTGAAAGACCGGGGGGCGGGTTTTCATTTAGTGAGCGGTATTCTAGATTCTTTGTGATTTCAAGTACTAGCTTTACGTTGACATCTGCTTGAAGCAGTGCACGTTGCACGTCTTTTGATAATTCTTTGATGAGTGCCTCGTTGACTCCTGAAGAATTTACTATCTTTTTAATTGCGGCGCGAAGGCTCATCTTTAGGTTGTCAAGCATTATCCTTCTAAGTCTGCCTGCATTATTTGAAACCTTCCTTGGTATCCGTCCCAATGTGTTTCTGATTTAGCAATTTTTATCGGCGCAGAAAAAAGCGGACAGTTGGTTACAAAGGTCTCTGCCTCCCCTCCTTCAAAGCTCAAGTTAAAGCCGTGTTTTTTTGAGAGTCCTTCAAGTATGTCCAGATCTTCTCTAGTGATTTTTCTGCCAAGCCACGATTGATCTAATCCATCGCATGAAACTGAAGTGATGATGAACTCGAATCCAGAGTCGACGAGCTGTTGCATGTATTGTTTTTGGTTTTTTTGCCACAGTGGGGCAACGACGCTTAGGTTCAGAGATCTTGCAGCCTCCTCGAATTTTGTTTTTTGAAACTCACTTAAGATACCTCCATGCACTATTCCTTCAACGGAGTATCTTGTTTTTGCTTCATGCATGGCCTTTTTGAGCAACTCGATTTCTTTATTGGTGTCAGTAGAGTCCATCTCAATTGTGATTTGCGGTATCTTCATTGATTTTGCCTGTAGTGAAGCAAGTACGATATTTGGATGATGAAGTAGGTGACTTTCAGCAGACGGAGTAAGTATTGTGATAAGGCATCTTATGTTGTGACCTAGTCTTTTCGCTTCATAAATTGCAAAGGTGCTGTCCTTTCCTCCAGAAAAGAGGGCTGTTAGGTTCATGTAGTTGTTTGTGCGTCTTGCTAGGTATTAACGTTGGATCCTTCAATTCTCATAATCTTCATCAAAGCTCAGACGGCTTTTCCACACATCATCAGGATCCAGCATTTATGACTTTATTCTCATAATTTTAGTTCTTTCCATTACTTTCCAGTACTCTACCATCTGGCCTTGTTCCAACTTGCCTTTGACTTCATCGTCTATCATCTGGACATCTATTGTCTCAAAGGTCTCGCTATCCATGACTTGGACTTGGTCGCCTGTGATGGAGATTATCTGGCCGCCTCTCTTGTCGATAAGCGGTACATGCACCTGCATGCTGACTGGTCCAACATGTGGTCTTTTTTGGTTATCAAAGATTCCAACTCCTACGATTCTTGCCTTTGCTGCGCCGTGCTTTCCGGGCTTACTTGTGTCGTATTCGACTATTCGACAAGGCTCGCCAGTCGGCTGATCAGCAACTGGAAGAAGAATGTATGAGCCGATTTTTAGCGAACCGAGTTCTGCAGGCTTGCTCATATCCAGACCAATCTAGACTCGGTATTTAACATTTATGAAGAAAAAACTTGATCAGTGGATCACTTGAGCTTCTCAAGTATTGACAGACCTACAAGGTTGTTCATCGTGATCCCTTTTCTGCAAACATTGCGGCGCGTTTGCTCACAATACTTGTTTACACTCTGGTGACTTTTTTGGCCGGACACTTCGAGCACTACGATATTGTTGCTGTATGGAAAAGTGAACTTGGGCTTCTCCGTTGAATATGCAAGCATGCTTCCAGTGGCGGCCTTTCGCACCAGTTCGTTTTTTGAGACAACCATTGCAAGATCTGACATGTCTTCGTCTGATTTGGAATATTCAAGATAGTATACAGAGACAAAGTTGACTGCTCCGTCTACTTCGCGCTCAAATAGGTTCACATTGGTGTTGAACACAAAGGAGGTCTTGTCCTGCTGGTACCTTTCAATCTCTTTTGCCACCTTGGAGTCGTTTTTTAAATTTAATAAAATATAGTGGGTTTGATTGGGCGGAAAGTACGGCTTGCTGTATTGAGAAAATGTGGCAGTTACAAAATACATGTTTTAGATTTTTTTAGAATAATGCCACAAGTATTTTT
>JBKBQK010000149.1:0-3012 GCA_046292705.1 Candidatus Nitrosotenuis sp.
CGCAGCGACGAAAAATGAGACAAGAGTTTAACAAGAGTCTCGGCAAAGTCAGGTACGTTCATGTAGAGCGCGAAAAAGTAACTCAAGTAGTGCTGTATCCAAGAAGAAAGACGATTTATTTCACAATGGAGCCTGAAATGAGCATATCTAAAAAAATGTCGATAATAAATAAGGTCAAAAAAATCACACTTCACCTATGACATCTGATTTGTTTGAACCAAACACGCTAAAGCATTAGAAAAACAAAGACCATAAATGACGTGTGGACACACATCACCTTGTATACATACTTGGAACACTTGTTGCACTTTCGGTGTTTATACCGCTGCTTGTTGGATACCTCGGCATACTTTAAAAATTAAATAGATAATGCATTAGAGGCTGTACATTGAAGGTACTGGTTGATGAAATGGATGATGGATGGGACGAAAGACTCAAGACTCTTGGCTATGAGGCCTACTCTGTCAAAAAACTCCTCAATGAGGGCAAAAAGCTACGCACTGACTATTCAGTAATAAACTATGCAAAAGAAAACGGTATGATCCTAATTACCAGAGACACGGAATCAGGCAAGGCATGCCTAGAAAACGGCCTTCCATGCATCCTTTTGGACAACGATGAGATATTCAAGATAGTAGTCGAAAAGCTAAAATCATTTTAGACAGAATTTTTATGTGATGTCGTCTGTAACATTCCATGGAAAGTTGCGATGTCAGGACTCACGCATACAAAAATGGCAAGACCTTTGATCAGTGCAAGCAGGTAGCAGAAACGATGAACTCAGAGCTCAAAGAGGTAATTGAAAAACAGGGAAAGATACCCTGGTCTGAAATTTTGGCCAAAGTGAACCACGACGAACTTGTCTACAAGCTCACGCTCAAATATCTACGACGTGACGGATACGACATAGGCAACTGGCAGAAGCCTGAAGTTAAAAAATCTAAGATTCTATTTTACAGCTCCATCCGCTACTTTTGATCTTCTTTACCATGATGATTGGGGTGAAAATAAGAAGCGGTATGGATATGGCAATAAACAATGTTTGAAGCTGAGTCACTGCCAAAGTGAACGCGACTGCACCAGAAGCGGAAACAAACAGTGATACAAACGTTCCAGCACAAGTGGGGCACGCAATAAATAGTCCAGTTGCGGCAGCAACACTTCCAATTCCGGCCCCTTTTTTTAGAATAGTGAACGCATTGACGGCAATTGCGGCGTTTAGCCCCACCAAATATGATACGGCAATCTGCAATACCAAGTTTATTGGAATCACTTGCAGGCCTAGATGTTCAGTCATGTAAAAGATGAACTTTGGAACATACCCTACCTCGCCACAACATGGTGCAATCTGCGCAGAAGGCACTTTGACGTTATAATGGTAAGAAAAAGTCACATCTGGTTGGTAAACAAGTATGCCTGAAGTGAGGGCAAAAAATACCCCATAACCAATTGCCGTTGCAGCAAAGATCCTTTTTGATTTTTTATTCCACGTGATCCGTGCTATGATGGACCAGTTATCGTCTTTTGCCGCTCGTACTTTGTATTTGTGATATAGGTAAAAGCCGTATGATACTGCACCAAGTGCCAAAATCATCATGACATAAAACGCAATGCCTACTCTCTCAATCGAAGAGAGTGCAGCGGGTGTTACTTCAGCGTTGCCTATCCTTGCATATATGAGAAACAAAATCGCGATGCTGACGAAACCCAATGCGATTAGAGTCCTGCCGTCACGGCCATCCATTTTATATTAGCACAAAATATCCAGAATTAAATCGTTATCTCGTCTCCTTTCTCAAGAATTGGCAGTAATTTGCTTCAAATCTGTAATTATGTGGTATTTCAAAGTTTGTTCGATTCTAACAAACTAGGTCATATCTACTATATCCAACCAATTGTGAGTGTTGAAAAAGCGGCATCTGGAAAGGATCGGTAGCCCTATCACCGATGATCCAATGGATGCATATCGAAACATCATCCTGAGATCCGGCAAAACAAAACAGGAACAAAAAGACATCGAAGAGACGGTTGCTGAGGCAGGTCATGAAACAAGGAGTGTAAACCAAGTTGTAAAACTTGTAAACATACACCTTAGCGAAAAAGTGAAACGATTAAACGAAATTAAAGCTGCATCTAAGCGATTTGACGACGAATTAAACATGTTCACAAATCCGATTGCACAGGAGGCGGACCAATCTTCCGAATTGCAAACAAACGCCGCGCCACTGGAGTCGAGCAAAACCATCCCAGAAAAGCCGATTATTGAGTCACAACCAGTGTACAATGATCTTTTGGACTTGATAAACAAATACGGCTTTGAACAGTTATCTCAGGCACTTGATGCCATATTGTCCAAAAACCGAAGCACGCAATGATCGTTTGTGCTGATGCAATCTAATACTGGATTTAATCAAGTGTGAATGTATGCAAGTTGTTTGAATAAAACAAACAACCTTGAATACATATCTTCAAACTTTGGTTATACGCTATGGATCGCAAGTATATTCACAAGAATGCACAATTAAACGAAACTGACGATCCATTATCGGACACACAAAGAAAAATCAAATTCCAAAGGAGGCCAGCAGATGGATCTTCTGAAATATCTGAACAAAAACCACTAGAAAACACCTCAAAACCAACTCAGTTTGAATCTGAGACCAAGTGCGACATCGATGACAGCAAAGTGGCACAACTGAGAACAATTCAGCTAAAAAACAAACTCAAGTTTATCCAAGGCGAAGAAGAGTTTCCTGCACCACAAAAAGAAATTGGCATTCTAGGAAACGAGTTCGAAGCAGACAAGATAGGCCAACAAGTCAGTGGTCTTTTGTTTCAATATGAGAAACAAAAAATGATGATGGTACAAAGACAGATACAGGAAGAAAGAGCACTAGTTCAAGAACTCAACCAAAAAGTAGAGCAAAACATATCGAAATTTATCAGTCTTGAAGCGCGACTCAAAGAAAAACAGGCTCAATTAGAAGACGAAGTTCGTATTAAATCAAAAGC
>JBKBQK010000150.1:0-3001 GCA_046292705.1 Candidatus Nitrosotenuis sp.
TGGTGTATGATCTTCTTTGCGAGCGGCATTGAGTCGGTTTCGTACAGGCCTGGGATGTCTTGGTTTCTTATTGTGTTTGCATCTTTCATGTGGGAAATTAAGACGACATTCTAGTTAATGACAAGATGGATGAGCCTCCAAGTAGACCAACTGATGCCGGTACAGAGTTACTTGGAAAGACAGAATTATCGTAGCTCTAAGGAGTTCCTATTGAACTTTTAGCATTTTCTTTGATATAGTTTGCCACAGCTTTAGAACAATTATTGCTGGTGCGACAAAGTAGATCCCCACCTTCAGTAAGATGAGCCCAATATCGTTAGCATTTTTTGTTGAGTCAATCTCTACGTGGTGTAATGTGGACATGCTGACATCTCCCGACTCTAAAGGGTTTAGGCTTTCTCGCTCGTGCACGTAAACTATAGAGAATCTTTGTGTGCTATAATTTTACGAAAATTTTGAATGCGATTTGAGTTTTCTTCTAATTTAGTCAATTTCGGAATTGCAACACGGCAATCGCCCATATTCTGCTTTGAATTGTTCTAAGAGAAGCTTTTTTGTTCTTTTTGGTTTATGATAAACGATCTTTGGTAGGTATGGGTTTTTTGTTTGCACAGATAGTTTTCAAAATTCGTATCTAGGTATTTTGAAAATTGGCTTTGGAGGTTATCACTTTCGCCTATGTATATCTGGTCTAGTTTTCTGTCATACAGAATATAGATGCCAGCCTTTGCCTTGACAAACTTGACACTATCAAGCCACAAATGGATCTTTTCTTTGAGTATTTCCACGATCTTGATAGTAGCGTATAGTGAACTACCGGACAACTCCGGTGTCTTCTTGCCCTGTTTGATAAAGGAACTGAATGCCAGATGTTTTTGTTATTTTTGGGTTTTGAGTTTCATTTTGAGGGCTCATTTTTTGGAAAATGATCGATATCTTTTGAGATTCAGCTCTTTAATAGCACATAAAAGACTTACATTGTATGGCTACAAAAGCAAAAAAGTCATCTAAATCCAAGAGTAAGAAAAAATCAAAGTGACCTTGTTAAGGTCTGTTTCTTTTTTTTCGTTAATGCAGACATGCATTTCTTACACATTCCAGTCTAATTTCAACGCCAAAATTGCTCACCCTGCGAAATAAGTTACCGACATGCCCTTTCCCCTCAAATGTTAGGGCTTAGCCGCTCATATCTGTAAAAATGTAATCACACTCCTATACCAAGGATTAATAGTGGTATAGACGGTAAGTTACGTTGGCAAAAAATAGACACGATCATAAATCGCTGATCAAAAATCTAATTGATCATTTTTCATCACTAGGCCTTGAAATCCAATATGCCAACTATGAAGGATACAAGAAACCGTTTGTCATCAACAGACACACTCCAGACGTAATTGCGTTTGATCGTGAAAAACAATTAGGATACATCGGCAAAGCCAAGGTCTGCACAGAAGTTACAGAGCAGAGAACAAAGGAACAGATTGAGGATTTTTCTAAAAAACTTATGAAGTCAGGTAACTCTGAGCGTGTAAGGTTGCCATTCTATATTGCAGTACCACACGAATGTAATTCCAAAATGATTCAAACTCTAAAAGAATTGCATCTGGATTCAAGGGACAATATTCATGTCATGGATTTCTAATCCTTTGACAATACACAAATTTGGTTTCTATGGTTGTTCACATATTTAACGCCGAAAGAAACTGTAGGCGCTGTAAGGGATTTATGGTAACCGATGGTGTAACTGGCGAGAGATTCTGCCGAAATTGTGGTTATGTAATCGAAGAACGTATTGAAGACTTGAGGCCTGAACGTAACATCTCAAAGGATGAACATGGTGACAAAGCGAGGTCTGGCATACCAGCATCACTTGCGATCCACGACATGGGCCTTGCAACAATAATTAGCGCACAGAACAGGGATGCTACCGGAAGGCCGCTATCTGCCAACACCAGACACATAATGAAGCGACTGAGGACTTGGGACAATCGGAGTCAGATGAGCGAACATGCTGACAAAAATCTAAGGCACGCATTCGTCCAGCTAAACAAGTTAAAGGACAAGCTTGCGCTTTCTGATGCAGTTGTAGAAAAATCTGCCTACATTTACCGAAAGGCCCTAGCAAAGAATCTCGTCAGGGGTAGATCCATTGAGGGGGTACTTGCTGCTGCAGTTTATGCCGCGTGCAGGGACGTTGAGACACCAAGGACCCTTGGCGATGTTGCGGGCGCCATCAACATAAAAAGAAAAGATCTGTCTAAAAACTACCGGTTACTTTTAAACGAGTTAGATCTCAAAATGCCCGTAGTGAGCTCCCTGCTGTGCATGTCCAAGATAGCAAGCAAGGTAGGCTTGAATGAAAAAGTAAAACGCCATGCACATGCAATTTTGAAGGATGCAAATGACAAAAGGATCACTGCTGGAAAGGATCCAATGGGAATGGCGGCATCAGCACTTTACATTTCGTGTCTGAAATACAACGCAGATATAACCCAAAAAGACATTGCAATGGCAGCTGGAGTAACCGAGGTTACCATACGAAACAGGTACAAGGATTTGAAGAGATTGTTATTATGATTTAGTATGTGATTTTCGTGGCAACCTCGATCCAAAGTTTGTGTCATTTTTATCATTGAGGGGGAGTTAGTTCTTAGCATGTCCTTCAATCGTTGTTTTGTATGCCCAACCCTCAACTATTTAGCTTTGTTGAAGATATAGTTGAATGAATCGAAATTAGTTATCAGTTGAATAAAATGACAACTCAAATCACTCTTGCTACTGTAGTGTATTTATTCGCAAAGTAATCAATTAGAGATAAGAAATTTGTTAATCTCTGCTATAGAAAAATCAGACTTGGATTTTAGAAATATGTTTTCATTTGAATATCTCATTTTTGTTCTTTATCACAGTATGTTCTTCTTTTTCTATGACATCTATCAATCTCTTTGCTTCTTGTCGAGTTATCACACCTTCGATGATGGCAAATCTCAGTATTCTGGGG
>JBKBQK010000151.1:0-2993 GCA_046292705.1 Candidatus Nitrosotenuis sp.
ATCCAATGACGCTATTATTAAAGGGACAACATGCTATGGCGTAGAATTTGCTTCCGTTGTAGAAGAAGGAAACATTTTTGGAACACAATTTCATCCTGAAAAGTCAGGGGAGTTTGGGAGACAGGTTATCAGAAATTTTGTAGAATATGTTAGAAGGTGAAAGCCTTTGGAAATATGGCCTGCAATAGACTTGATGGATGGGAGGGTTGTGAGGCTAGTGCAGGGAAAACCTTCGAACATAATTATATATTCGGATGATCCTTTAAAAAATAAAAGTGCTAATAGCACCGAGAAAAAGACCTCACCATTTGCTATTAGTGCTGCATCTGAAGCAGACGCATGTGTCAATCCCACAAAAAACAGGCTAGGCGCAATTATTGCACCACATACAGATATTGCAAGTATCAAAAGGTAGTTTTTCTTGGTTCGAGGAAACGATTGTCTTTGCGCTAACGGCGTTAGTGTTGCGGCCGCAATCAGATAAATCATTGAAGATAGTATTAATGGATTCACAGTTGACACAAGAGGTTTTGCCAGTGTTGATACAGAACCAAACATTATAGCTGCTAAAACCGCAAAAATGTACCCTAGGCGTTCATTTCCGTATTTTTGGGCTAAACCCATGTCTTTTGGATTGAGGCTTTGTTTATTTTAAGCCAAAGCCGTTTTTTGGAGTTACCTTGCTTATAGTTACATAAGGATTAGCGCAAAATAAACAACTCTAACTATATTCCCACAGATTGCCTGCGGTTGTGAGAATTTGAACGGTTTTGCCAGTCTTTGGTATCTGCATAGTTACTGGCTCCTTTACTGGAAGAATAGCTCCAAGCGTGGTCCCATCGTCCCCAGATTTTTTCAAGCGTTGAAATAGGACTATAATATAATGTAGTTGTTTGACAGTTGCAATTTATCTTGCACACTTAAATCCCGTTACAAACGCACATGTCGAAATCATCAATGAATTAAAAAAAGATGCAAAAGTAAAGGTCATGCCGGTAGTTTTTCTTGATAGGGGGGTGGAGGTAAACAGTCGCAGTTTTCCATTTAGCTTCAAAGTAAGGAAAAAGATGCTACGTGCAGTTTTTGGCGACTCGATCGAAGTCTCCTCAAACTATACCTTCCATGCACCCTTTTTCAGGTATTTCCCGCCCCTCTTGTCGCCTTATTCATGGAAGCTTCGAAACCAGATCCTAGAGGGAGTAGATGAGGAGTTTTACACATACACTGGCGACAAGGTAGAAGGCCTCATGCTCAAAGCATACAGACTCAACCCCAAAATTGGCATCAGAAAAGAAGTTTCTGCCTCATCGGTAAAAAACAAGCTGTACGATGAAGTACGTGGGAAAAAGACTGACTGGCAAAGCGATGTTCCAAAACAAGTGGTAAAGATAATCGAGGAGAATTGGGATGTAGTGCAAAAATACGCCAACGCGCCCGACATGACAACACGTATTGCAGGAATGAAGTTTCCAAAAGCAGGCCTTAAGAACAAGATAGATTAATACCACACTTGCAGAAATTTTATGAAACTCAATATTTCGAAATTTGTTTGGCTTGACGGCAAATTTATAACACATGACAAGGCCAAAATTCCAATTACAACTCATGCCATACACTACGGCACTTCAATTTTTGAGGGAATACGGGCATATTGGAATTCGAAGAATCTGAACATCTTTCGCCTAGACGACCACATCAAGAGGTTCAGACAGTCAGGACAATTTTATTCCATCTCACTTAGTTTCTCCGATGAACAAGTAAAAAATGCAATCATCAATTTGTGCAAAAAAAACAACATGAAGAAATCATGCTATATTCGGCCGTTTTATTTTGTCGGCCAATACGGAATTAATTTGCATGTAACGGAAAATGCTCCAACACATGTAGCAGCATTTATGTTTCCATTTGGTGACCTCTTCAATAAAGATGGCATTACCGCCGGAATTTCATCATGGAGAAAGTTCAGCGATTTGACAACCCCATCACTGGCAAAGATGGGTGGAAACTATCTAAATTCAATTTTGGCCACGCAAGAGTGCAAGCGCAACGGTTACGATGAGGCTATCCTCTTGGATTTAAATGCAAATGTAAGCGAAGCCCCAGGTGAAAACATCTTCATAGTCAGAGACAACACAATATTTACTCCACCACTTGAGTCATCGGCACTGGAAGGAATCACAAGAGATGTTACAATAAAACTTGCAGCGGATTTGGGCTACACTGCAAAAGAAAAAACAATCACGCGTAGCGAGATTTACTTGGCAGACGAAGTATTCCTAACTGGCACAGCTGCCGAGATAACACCCGTCATCAGCATCGACGGCAAAAAGATCGGCTCAGGCAAACCTGGAAGGATCACGCATGAATTAATGTCGTCGTACACAGACTTAGTCATGGCAAGAAACGACAAATACTCTAGCTGGTTAACGCCGGTGTATTAGCTTGAAGATAGGACAAATAGGCGTAGGCGGCTGGGGTAAAAACCACGCCAGAGTACTATCGCAGCTTGGCGTCCTAGGCGCAGTATGCGATGTCGACCAAAATAAAGCAAAAGAGATATCCCAAAAATACGGAGTTAGCCACTACCAGTCAATCGATGCGATGCTCAAAGACAAAGAACTCGATGCCGTCTTTGTATGCACACCGACTTCGACGCATTTTGAGGTCGCCACCAAAGTAATTGAGCAAAAAAAGAGTGTCTTTATTGAAAAGCCAATGACGTACAGATCCGAGGAGGGAGCTGCGCTTGTAAAGCTGGCCAAAAAAAATGGTGTCTTGCTTACTTGTGGCTACATTGAGCGTTTCAATCCAGCCGTTGAAACAGTAAAAGAATTTGTTACATCAAAAAAATACGGTGAACTCATTATGCTTGAATTTCACAGGGAAAACCGTATGCCACTCCACATAAAAGATGTGGGAATAATTTATGACACCTCGGTTCATGACATAGATACTGCAATGTGGCTTTTTGATGATACGCCCGAAGTGGTGTT
>JBKBQK010000152.1:0-2981 GCA_046292705.1 Candidatus Nitrosotenuis sp.
ACAAGCAAGACTACCATTAAGCACAAAAAGATACAGCTTGGGTTCCACGATGGCCGCTCACTTATCTCCGACATGGACATAAAGGTAGGAGATTCATGCCTTATGCAAGTTCCAGAACAAAAAATCAACGAAGTTCTCAAACTGGAGAAGGGTGCAAAAGTCCTAGTCACAAAAGGAATAAACGCAGGACAAATCGCTGAAGTCAAAGAAATCCGCGAAGGCACATTTGTTCTTCCAAAACGCGCGCTACTTTCATTTGGCCAACGCGAAATCGAAATTCCAGCAGATCTAGTAATGGTGGTAGGCAAAAAGGAGCCAATTATTCAAATAGTGTGATACTATGTCAGAAAATCCCATGAAACAAATTAGATTGGAAAAAGTTGTCCTCAACATGGGCGTAGGAAAATCTGGTGAGGCAATCGAGATTGCAAAAAAAGCACTTGATCAAATTACTGGCAAAAAATCATGCACTCGTGACGCAAAGGCAACACAAAGAGACTGGGGTGTGAGAAAAGGCGAGCCTATCGGCGTTGCAGTAACTGTGAGAGGTCAAGATGCGGCTACTTTGCTTAAGCGATTATTTGACGCCGTAGGAAACAGGATTAAAGGTAAATCATTTGATAATTTTGGAAACGTCTCATTTGGCATCAAAGAACACATCGACATCCCGGGAATCAAATACGATCCACAAATCGGAATCCTGGGACTTGAAGCAGCAATCACACTAATAAGGCCTGGATTTAGCATCCGAGTCCGTAGCAGACACAAAGCAAGCGTCGGAAAACATCACAGAATCTCAAAAGAAGAAGCAATTGAGTTTTTAACTAGGGAGTTTGGGGTGGCAATAGTATAATGAAAGACAGAACATACCAACACACAGGAAGAAAAGAGCACAAATTCGGCAAAGGCTCAAGATGGTGTAAAAGATGTGGCGATTACACAGCAGTAATTCAAAAATACAATCTCATGATATGCAGACGATGCTTCCGAGAGGTAGCAGACTCGCTGGGATTTGCAAAATATGGGTGAGAAAAATGCCGGCAACAAATATCATCTCAAATCTTTTCAATACTCTGTATAACAACGAAGCACGAAGGAGAACCGAATGCGTAATCCTGCCTACTTCAAAGCTTGCAGTAGAAGTGCTAAAAACACTGCAAAAACACGGCTATATTGGAGAATTTGAGCATGTCGAAGATAACCGTGGAGGCAAATTCAAGATTCAACTGCTTGCACACATTACAAAGTGTGGTGCAGTTACCCCAAGATTCAAGGTAAAGAAAAACGAGTTTAACGAGTGGGAACAACAGTATCTGCCCGCATATAACCGTGGCATGCTGGTAGTGACCACAAACCAAGGCGTAATGTCGCACCACGAGGCAGAAAACAAAGGAATTGGAGGCTTTTTGCTCGGATATGTCTACTAAACAAGTCGAAATTTTTGAGGCCACATTTGACGTTCCTCAAAAAGTCAAAGTCTCACTAAACAAACACATGTTGCATGTAGAAGGACCACTAGGAAAAACCCACAAGAACTTTAAGAAAATACCAGTGAATCTTGAAGTAAAAGACAACAAAGTCACAATAAAGGCAATAAATGAGCGCAAAAAATACAATGCAATAGCAAATACCGCACTTTCGATAATTAGAAACCTGTGCGAGGGCGTAGTCGAAGGCTATACGGTAAAAATGAAGATAGTCTACGCCCACTTTCCAATAACCGTAAAAACCAAGGACAGTCTGGTCTTAATTGAGAACTTTCAAGGCGAGCGTGCTCCACGCGTTGCAAAGATTCATGGTGCGACCAAAGTTGTTTCAAAAGGCGACGACATCACAATTACAGGCCCTGTACTAAACGATGTCACACAAACCGCTGCTGAGATCCAATCTGTGACCAAAGTAAGAAACAAAGATCATCGGGTCTTTTTGGATGGTATCTACCAGTACCACAAAGCAAAAGGCATCGAAAAATAATTCTCTTTTTGTCAACTAGTAAGGATTAAATCGCATACATCAAGGTACAAACGTGTTGCCACCCTAGCTCAGCGTGGTAGAGCGCCTGACTGTTAATCAGGGGGTCGTCAGTTCAAGTCTGACGGGTGGCGCATAATCTTTCTAAATTCGAGTTTTGAAAGATTATTTTTTGAATCTGAAGAGTCATTTCCTGCTAAATTTACAACAAAGTTTTCTAATATTTCTAAATTCGAATTTTGAAATATTGATCGTTGCAACCATTTGGTTTATTCTCTTAGACCATTGCGATCTAATATCTGATCGAATATACACATCATGCAGGAGGTTTACATTGGCCAGAACTAGAAGGGCCAATCGTTATTGTATTGACTGTGGAGGCAGGCTGACTTACTACCCACGTCTTTCTAACCCAAAGGCGCCAAACGAGCACCGAGTCCTAGTGTATGCATGCCCAGACTGCACCAAAGACTTTGAAAAACCAAAATTATTCTCAATTAGACGAAACCAGGTGGAAGATCCTCTGGAAACAGTAGAAGTAGAGATTGTGGAAACAAGAGAAAAACTCGCTCTTGCCAACTAGTGTGTCTCAAATAGGCCTAACTCCTCAAATTTGCTAAATTTTACCCCATGTTTTACCAAAAAAGACCCACCTTTTTGCACCAAAATATTGCTAAAAAATTGCAAAAACCATGCCTGAAGATATGGGAGACTTTGAACAGGTTTCTGCCATTTTGCGCAAAATACTTGGTTTTGAGGGGGGTTTAGCTTTTATTCGTTAGAAAAATAGTTTTGGCATCTTTAGCTGGACAATGGGGGTGTTTTGTTGGTTGCCTGCAATAGTTACGAACAAACGTTAACCCCCCTGCAAAAACGACTGTTTTTGAAAAAATCAGGTCGTTCGTAAATAGCGGTTTGAGTGGAGGGGGTTTAACATTTACGAATGAAATTATTTTTGACGCAAAAATGACGGGGTGTGGTACTTTGGCGTGATTTTTTGAGCCAAAGAT
>JBKBQK010000153.1:0-2969 GCA_046292705.1 Candidatus Nitrosotenuis sp.
ATGATCTTTTAGCCCAACATCTTTTCGTCCGTAATACTCGTCATGTGCATCAAGAACCAACGCCCCAACTTTGTTTGAGTCAAGAAGATGCCACAGAATGGTCTTGACTAGATTTGATTTGCCTCTTCCCGTAGTAGCAGGAATCAGGATGTGGTGTGAGAAAATATCTTCTGCAGGAAGCCACACCTCTGCATCAGGTATCACCTTGGTGCCACTTCGGATATAGCCGACAAAGATGTGGTCTGCTCCTTTTTGCAAAAACTTGAGGTCGCCTTTGCTGATCAGGCGCAGTTTGTTGAAAAATGAAGGAAGATTTTTTGGTAAAGTTACCTTGTTAGTTGACCTAGATACTGTAGCAAGTGGCTTTATTCTGGCAAGGACATAGTTTACAAACTCTGGCTCATAAAACTGGGCGTCGACTGCGCCCTGCTCCAGGTTTACCCCAGACATCATCTGTTGGACTCGGTCCTGAATTTGCGAGCCGTATTCCAATGCAAATACCTGCAAGATAAGATACGAGCCGTTTTCTTCTGAGACCAGTAGGTCCCCTATTTCCAAATTTGTGCCAGCTTTTTGCCTAACGACGATGTTACCAAATTTTCCACCCACCACTTGGCCTATCACTTCGATGTCGTTCACTAACCACTCACTTCATTTAGAAAGTCGTGCGCAGACAGCGACTCTCCGTATTTTTTGAGTCGCTTCCATTCAGGTCGCCGCATCATCTCAGACATGATGATTCCACGGTACATGTTGAGCTCGTCCAGCCTGACTTGGGCGAACCTATCGGCATCTATTGCGCCATATGGGTATCCCAGCATCGATACGTCGTTGGCGTTTGCTGCAAGACTTGAGAGAATCGAGTTTATCTCGTCTTCTTCCATCTTGTTGAACTGTTCGCGCAGAATCTCAAATCTGAACACAAATTTTGATTTTGGGTGGAACTTTGCGACGAGCATAAAGCCTCGGTCATCCGATGTTATCTCCTCTGCCACCCTCACATACCAGCTACCGAAAGGTACGTCTTCAGAAATCTCTGAGATTCTCGCAAGTAGTGGATCACCTGCCTCAGTGATCAGCCTGCTTGTCTTTGCAAGACCGCATACTATTACGCCTTTTTGTAGTGCAACATCATACAGCCTGTTGGCGTACTTGGTTTCATTTCTAAAACTCGTCTGCAGTGAGCCATCAAGTACTATCATGTCACCTTTTTCCAGTTCGTCTTGAACTACCTTGATTGCCAGATTCCATTCAGTAAATTTTCTTGCAAGCGAATTGAGCCTTAGTTCCTGAAGCACGCCTGTTCCCTCTGATGTAGAAATCAAGTCAGACTCTGAAGGAAGATATGCCCTGTCTTCTGAACCATATGGGAAGAGCCTTGTATCATATACTATCTTCTTTTTGCCTTCGTCGGTGTGAACTGTCGAGACTACAAACGAAAAGAACTGGATGCGTTGTTTTGTTTTTGATTTTATCCTTGTCCTGCCGCGAAATAATGAGAAAAAGACACGGTTTATGGTAATTAGAAAGTTAGGTGCTTCTTCGAGCGATCCGTCCCCCCCATCAATGAAGGCAATTTTTTTGGGGTTTGGGATAGGGTTTATTGCGCGAAACTCTTTTGGCTCTATGATGTATTGCTTGCCTTTGCTGTTTAGTATGACATCCAGGTGCTCTTTTTGTGTGAGCTGTCTTCCAAGCTCGTTGATTAATTCTCTCATAGGATTTTCAGACACGACATCATTACGACCTCTCAAAACATCCGACATCAGCTCCATCAAAGCTACTTCTGGTAAATAACTTCTGAGATTAGCTTGCAGCTGATTTTTGGCTCATGATGATTCCATTGTTCAATCCAATCCCTCAGCTTGCAGTTTAGAAATCTGTGTGGCTGTATCATCGCCAGTGTCTGCTAAAAAAATATTAATTTCTTCATAAATTTATGGAAAATATAGAAAAAAATTCAATTATTCAATAATTATTTTCCCCAATAACAGATAGTCTTAAAAATATTGAATGTGTAGTTAATGTACGCTACATTATCCCGACACAATTGTCGCAACAACAGTGGAAGAAAAGGTGGCAAAGAAGCTGCACAAACACCTAAGCTCTCTTGGCCTAGAGTGCCAACTGATCCCAGATGGTACGATGGATTTCGAATATGACTATCCGCGTTCATCATTGGTTGGTCCGACTTCAGGCACGGCAAGTAGGGGCGTCATGAAGGTAAATAGCAGCATAGACTACATCGACATACTAAAGCGAAAGACGGTTACAAAAAGTGAATTTGCGCCAGGTGGATTTTACGGAATGGGCGTAGCAGAAGGAACAACGTGGAAGTTGAGGTTCTTTCTCTCATTTCCATCAGAGTACAAGCTTGGACCGCTCAACTTTGGAACCCTTACCAAGATACTAAAGGGCAGATTCCACTCCAAAGTAGAAGACTACATCTGGAGTGGGTATGGCAAGCTGACCACGCTTCCCCCAGGCATGATACAAGATGATGTAATAGCAGTTCTTGATGCAGACAGACGCCTAAGGGAACTCATGATGCATGCTCTCCTAAAAGAGCGGATCATCACAGTTTCGGTATACACCCCAAAGGCAAAAGTAGACTATGAAAAGGCGCAGATTGCCAAGGACGACTCTTACTGGTTTAAGTACAAACCAAAGAAAGAGTCACACGCAAAAATAGTCATAACATCGGAATGGAAGTCCGAAAAAGATCTCTTCATAGACAAAGAGACACTTGAGGCATATCAAAGGATTGCAACCAACATAAAACAGATTGTCGAAAAGCTACGATACCACCTTACCAGCTAATTTTTTATGCTGCTTCATTCACAATTAATTTGGACAGGGTCGTCTCAGCTGGAATCTTTTGTTCCACTGCAAACGCAATGGAGGCCAAATTCCTCACCTCATACTCAACTAACCTAATGACTGCAACCACCGTAGAAAAGCTGAAAACC
>JBKBQK010000154.1:0-2946 GCA_046292705.1 Candidatus Nitrosotenuis sp.
TGTTCGGCCTCAACTGCTCGACTGGACCGATCGAGATGACGCCAAGTGTTCGTTGGCTAAACGAGCAGGATGACCTAAACCTGCTGGTGGTGCCAAACGCAGGGATGCCTGAAAATGAGGGAGGACACGCAGTGTACAAGATGACCCCAGACAAGATGGCAGAAGCACTCAAGGACTTTATCTCAAAGTACCAAAAGGTTAGAATCATTGGCGGATGCTGCGGTACCAACCCCTCGCACATTGCCGCACTGCGAAAGGTAATAGACCAAAAAGAGTCTGCAAAATAATTTTGTATTTTCCTTCGTGTTAAACAAATATTTGGTTATTTTTGTGGCAAAGGAAATTTTCTTCATAAATGTTTGAAGTGCCTCTGAATATTCAAATGGATTTTCAGATTTTCAGCAAACCATGCTATATACGTTAAACGAGTACACGATCTCATGAGTTATTGTACAAAATGTTGCACTGACTATCCACAAAACACAGGAGGTGACTGATTTGTCAACTGCCTACGTCTTGATAAATTGTGATCTTGGTTCTGAGGAACGTGTCATAACCGAGCTCAAGTCTATAAACAGAATCAAGGAGATTCGTGGTGTATTTGGCGCATACGACATTCTGGCCAAACTCGATGCACCATCAGACGAGCTGATTAAGGATATTGTTACTTCAAAGATTCGCAGAATAGACAGAATACGCTCGACACTGACTTTGATGGGAATAGAGGGACAAGAATAATGCACAGCCTAGTCCAGTATCCAGACTATGACAAAAAATGCAAAAAGCTCTGCGAAGAAAAAGAGATCCGCTTTGCAGGAATAGTGGATGAAAATGGTAAACTGGTTGCCGGGGGATTCAAGAAGGGCGTTGTCCCACTTGAGAGAGACGAGCAGCGATTAGAGGAGTTTATGCGGTTTGTGTCACAGGTTTCGCTTTTGAAATCATTTGACGACACACTTGGGCCTACCTGCTACATTGCAGCGAGGCGGGAAAAAGTGATTCTGATAAGCTTCCCGTTTCCACTATCAAAGATTCTTTTGCTGATTTCTGCAGAGCCGACAATAGACATTGAGAAGCTTGCGTCGCATATTGTGAATATATTTGACAGCGACGAAGCAAGATTTGCTGAGCGTTGAACATGGTCTTGATGGAAAAATCAAACGAGTACTGGGTATTTGAACAAAAATGCCAAACAATGCTTAAACTCGATGAAATAAGATTTGCCGGGTTGATAGACAAGAGGGGAAGGCTTGTCGCAGGAGGATTCAAGGAAGGAGTAACACCACTAGAAGATGTTGCAGAAAGACAAAAAATGTACATGGAGCTTGCATTGCGCGTCTCAATGAGAAAAGAGTTTGACTACAGTCTTGGGCCTGTCAAGTATTCTGCATCGCGAAGAGAAAAGGCAGTCATGATGAGCTTCCCACTTGGTGCCAACGTGTTGCTTGTGTCTGCAAACCCTCATGTGGACATAGACAAAACTGCAAAGAAGATCATGAAAGTAGCCGGCATAAGCTGAGCATTAAAAAATCTCCTAAAACACTAATTATACGGTCAATTTTAGAAAAACCAGTATATATTTAGAAAATCCAACTTCAAACTGATGAGGTTGAAGACTCCAAGAGTAAGCTCTGCACTCAAAGCAGTTGATCTAAGGCAGGTACCACCACCATTGTTAATTGGTGAGAGGCTCAACACACAGGGCTCAAAAAAGGCAAAACAGCTAGTACTATCTGATGATTTTGACGGCCTGATTGATCTTGCAAGGGCCCAGGTAGAAGATGGCGCACACTGCCTTGACGTTTGTGTCGCAACCACAGAAAGGGCAGACGAGTTGGAATTTATGAAAAAACTCGTCAAGCGACTCTCACTTGAAATTGATGCACCGCTTGTCATAGATTCAACCGACCCAAATGTGATAGAGACTGCAATCCAGCAGATACCGGGCAGGCCGATAATCAACTCGATAAATCTTGAAGGTGATGGAACCAGATTCCACAAGCTTGCGCCTCTAATGGCAAAGTATGGGGTTCCTGCGATCGCACTGTGTATAGGCCCAAAGGGTATGGCAAAGACACCTCGTGAAAAGCTAGAGACTGCCGAATTGTTGTATGAGACTGGGAAAAAATACGGATTGCGTGAAGACCAGTTTATCTTTGATGTACTTACGTTTACACTTGCAACTGGTGAGTCCGAGTTTTTGGATGCCGGCAAGAACACACTTGAGGGAATAAGGCTAGTCAAGCAAAGATTCCCAAACGCCTTTACTGTGCTTGGCTTGAGCAACATAAGCTTTGGTCTGGTCCCTGCCGCACGCAAGATTCTCAACTCTGTGTTTTTGTACCATGCAGTAAAGGCCGGACTCGATGCGGCAATCGTAAACGCAAAGGAGATAATCCCATATTCTGAGATAGATGAAAAGGAGCGCAAGCTAGCCGAGGATCTGATATTCAACAAACATCCAAACGCACTAGCTGATGTAATAGCATACTTTGAAAAAGTTAGCACCACGGCAGCAGAAAAGAAGCTCGAAGTTGACCCAAGCTGGCCAGCGGGTAAGCGCGCATACTTTAGAATAGTAAACAGGCTCAAAGATGGAATCGAAGCAGATGTAAAAGATGCGATAGCAGAAAAAATCTCTGGCGCAACAAACATTGCGGACTTGCCGCGCAACGTAACGCACACTGCCGCGATTGCGACACTAAATGATGATTTACTTCCCGCAATGAAGGAAGTCGGTGACAAGTTTGGTGCAGGTGAGCTCATACTGCCATTTGTACTAAAATCTGCAGAATGTATGAAGGTAGCAGTCTCTGAGCTTGAAAAATATCTGCTAAAGGAGGAAGGAGCAAGCAAAGGCAAGTTCGTACTTGGCACAGTGTATGGAGACGTACACGATATTGGAAAGAATCTTGTCAAGACAATATTTGAGAACAATGGGTACAC
>JBKBQK010000155.1:0-2876 GCA_046292705.1 Candidatus Nitrosotenuis sp.
CAGAAAATCTTCCAACTTTTCACCATCGATTAAAAAGTTAAGCTGCCTGTTTGCAGGAAAACCGTAACCAACTATTCTGACACTGTCGCCATTTTTTGGTTTGTCTGGAATTATTCTAAACACCGCATTGTCCAGATTTATCGGCGTAGGTTGGGTTTCTTGAGCTGGCGGCTGCGTCTCTGACGGCTTAGATATTTGTCCTGGAACTACCTTGCCTATGGCAAGCTCGTTGCCGCTGGCATCCATCGTCTTCCAGTTTATTCCGGGCGATTCGACTTCGGTCTTGACTCCAAACTTCACAGACTCGCCTGGATCTAAGGCATCATCTGTGGTAAATACGAGCACTCCCTGCGGCGTCCTAAGACCGGTCCATCCGCTCTCGGTCTTGAAAGACTTGAAGGTACCGGCGTCGACTCCAAGCCATATCCTAACTGTCTTTACAGGAATGTTGTCGTTGTTTGTAAATTCGAGTATGGTGGTCTTTTCAAAATTTGTGCTCTCCACCACAGTGGCCGCAAATGCGGGGAGGAATGCAAACGCAAATAGTGAAAATAATGCTAATCCAAAAAATGCTAGGGTGGAGTCCGTCACAATCATTTTACTTTGCTGAACATTATTTACTTACCCTTTTTAAGAATTAAGAACAATTTATCAGGATCGTATGTAAAATAGTAAAATTCATTGTAGAATGACGAGTTACCTTGGTTTGCTTCGCTGATACTTGGTCAGTCCTACATGTGCTGTGAGATTTTGCTGCTGTCTTATTCTCTCCGCAATGAGTCTGAAAAGTCCGCGGAACTGGTCTTTTGTTTTATCGGTCAAAAAGTCCGCCTCCTTTAGAGATATCTTCTCACAAATGTACCTCGCAATCTCCTCTACATCGAACTCGTTCCATCCGTCGTCTCTATGATCCTGCCAGATGCTGCGAAGGTTGTCGACTATGCCCTTTTTGCCTTTTGCAACCACTTCATCTTTTGTGAGGTTTCTAAATCCCTCTCTTCTGAGCTTTATTTCGTATGTCTGGTTTACGGCGTGAAGGTAGTCATCTATCATGATGAGGTCCTCGATGGATTCGATTGGTTTGCCTGCATGCTCTAGGTAGATTATCTGCATGTCTGAAAACTCGTTTGCCTTTAACTGCTCTGCAATCTTTTTTGACTCTAGCGTGTTGTCTAGTATAACAAATACGTTGTGGCCGTGATTTCGGTAAAATATGGCAAGCGGTAGTGTCGAGTTTTTGCTGTATGATGCTACCACGTTTAGTGGATTCATCGATATGTTTGGATCCTCTAAGAATTTGTCAAAGGCGTTTAGATACATTGCATCAGACATCGTCTCCACAATTATGACGGGCCTAGAGTTGGTGCCTATCTCTCTGTCAACTATGGATTCAACGAGGCCACGCGAGAGTCCATACAAAATAGGAATAAGTGTGGCATCATCTGCATTCCAGTAATCATAGTAAATCTTGCTTAGGTGTCGCCTCTTATCTAGCTCTACTACAAGCAGGTTGCCGGGCGTGTAATCAAATATCATAAACGGAGAGTGTGTTGCATACAACACTTGATTTGAACCTGCTAAGCTCTTGAGAAGATCAGAGATTCCCATCTGCTGTGCTGGATGCAAGTTTCTTGCAGGCTCGTCCAACAGCAAGATTGCTTCCTTTAGCTCTGCTCTCTGAGTCTCTGCTGCAAAATTCACAATAAATGAAAACGTCCACTTGAAGCCTTCCGCTCTTCTGCTGAGTAGGCCTGTATTGGTGACGGTTCCATCCCTGTGGACATCAGATATTACTACACTCATTATGTTGCCAGGGTTGTACCTCAAATCGACATGGATTGGATCGCCCTTCCAGGCTGGATTTAGTCTGTCTGTGAGTCGTCTGCTTGCGGTGTTTAGTAGCTTGATGAGCTTTGGCGGACTGTTTTTGTATTCTTCGAGCTTTTCAGTATCTAACTCAGCTAGGTAAAAGAGATTCCTTACAGTTTCTGCCTTGTCAAATTCTTCGCCATATTCTAGACCCTCTGGACGTTTTATCTCCTTTATGTATTCGTTCAAATTTATATTCCCGTAGATCTTTTTGTAGTCGGAAAAATACACAAATCGGGGATGAAGATGTTCTAAAATAAAGTTCTCAAGTGCAGTTTTCTCTGTTGTACCTACCAACAGCTCGTCGTATATTTTTTCCCGCTCCTCATAGAATCTTGACCATTCTGATAGGATCTGTGGCTCATCTGCAGCAAGCACTTGGAGTGTGTTGTTGAATTCTATCATCTCTCTTAGGTATGTGTCCTTATCTGGGGGTGGTGGACCCTCAAAGAATGTGGTGTTAAACTGGATCCTAATATGATTTGGTATCGTGGAAATAAAATCAAGAATCTTTTCGGTATAGTTTTCCCAAGAGTTTAACGCCTTGTTTCTCTCGTCACTTAGTTTGATGTCGCTAAACTCATACTGGATTTTGGGGTTCTTATTTGTACGAAAAATTCTCATTGTCGTGATTTCCGGAAGGTGGGAGAATCTATCTTTTATCAGCTTGGTCTCGGAGGGGCTAAGCTGGAAATGTCCTTCCACCAGTACAATTTCGGACTTGAGTTCCTCTGTCATCTCGTCACACAGGTCTAGCTCAGAGACCCGTTCTTCTTTGTTGAGCAAAGTCAGAGCTTGCAAAATCGTCGTCTTACCACTTTCATTTCTTCCAACAAATGCGGCCAAGTCTCCGACTTTGATCTCACCTGAGTCGTGTATGCACCTGTATGCCCTGACACGGAACTTTCGTAATCGCATCTAGCGCCTATTTGGGTGGCAACGATTTAACTTATTCGACACAAAGTTAGGCGCAAAATTTGGGCTGAATTGTAAATAGATATAAAGAT
>JBKBQK010000156.1:0-2875 GCA_046292705.1 Candidatus Nitrosotenuis sp.
GTTAATAGATAATTGGAACAAAAACTGGTTACGTAAATTACTTGAGACTTTGTTTAACTCCCGCTGATGCAACAGAACCCTAAACCCCAAAATTAATAAAAATCCGCCAAAAATAAACATGCCAACTGAGATCTTTTC
Organism: Candidatus Nitrosotenuis sp.; assembly: GCA_046292705.1. Taxonomy (GTDB): domain Archaea; phylum Thermoproteota; class Nitrososphaeria; order Nitrososphaerales; family Nitrosopumilaceae; genus Nitrosotenuis. Next base: position 139 of record JBKBQK010000156.1, read on the forward strand.
GTTCGTGACTTCTGAATTCAGCAAAAAATCAAGCACAAATTCCGGACTCCACAAAAAGAGATTTCTTACCATCACTATGGCGCCGACTACGATGAATAAGATTCCCATGGCAGAGTACCAGTTTCTTCCATTTTTTGGTTGAAATGAGCTCAAACTATAATATTTTGATGCCTGGATTTTTCAGCTTGTTTTTTATCATCGCGTTCAAAAGAAGCGGTGTTGCAATCTCTGCCATGTATGCAAGTGAGCCTGATCCCAAAAATATGGGTCTAAGACCTTTAATTTCTGAAATCAGTCCGTTGACCAAATCAATTGATTCTTTGTCATCACCGCACACAAAAATATCGTAATCTAATGTTATCTTGGGATCGACTAGCTTTTTTTCCGAAATAACATGAAACGCAGAAACCAGCTTTGATTTGTTTTTCATGTATTTTTGTACGAGCTGGTGTGAAAACGGCTTGTTCTCCTTGATTGGTATGAATTCAAAACCTGTATCTGTTTTTACCATCGGCACAATTGGCGATATCACAGTACAGCTATCCTTTGCTTTCCCTAAAAGCTCAGAACACACAGAATCAATGTTCTCATAAGGAATCGATAAAATTAGAACGTCGCTTTCTTGCGCAACAGAAACATTGTCCTTTCCAACAATTGTCCCATTTATGTTGCCATGGATCTGCTGCGCCTCTGATAGATATTCTGCTGCAGCGGCTGCAGCTCTTCGAGCATCTCTTGATCCGATCAGAATATCATGCTTTGGGCACCATCGAAGCGCAAAACCTTTGCCCATGCCACCTGTGCCGCCAATTATTCCTATTTTCAACAAAAAACAGCAGGCAATCTTATTATTATCTCTATTTGACTTTGAAAAACTGTGCATGGGATTGATCATATTTCTACGCCACGGCCAAGCACAAAATAACACAGCACGAGTTCTGGCAGGAAGGGCACCAGGTGTGTCCTTAACACAAAAAGGCATCAAACAGGCAAACGATATTGGCAAATATCTAAAATCATTAAACATAACGCACATTTACACAAGCCCAATTGAGCGGGCCAAAAAAACAGCCGAAATTGTGGGTCACCACCTGAACCTCTCACCAAAAGAAGATGAGCGACTCTACGAGCTTGAGATGGGCAAATTTTCAGGAATGGCTTATGATGATCTGTTTGCCAAGCACGGAAATGTCTTTTTGAAGTTCTATCAAGGCGATCCAACAATTGCAGAAAATGGGGTGGAGACATTCACCCAAGTAAAACGGCGCATACTGGACATGGTGGATCATATATGCAAAAATCATGCAGGCAAAAACGTACTGTGTGTGACTCACATGGATCCAATAAAAGCAATGATCTCAAACATACTTGACCTGAGTCCACAATCGCTCTTTGAGCTTATAATTGCAAACGCCTCTCTGACCATAGTAAGAGAGGATCAGGGAAAATTCTCACTTGGTGCGATCAACGCAATGAACTCTGAAAGATACACCCAGGGGCCTTTCTAAATCTCGCTGAAACTATCATAACACAGCACACGATCTTCACATTTACCTACTTGGCAAAACACAAAACCCTTAAATAGAATTCGAAGACCACGAGCTATAATTGGTCATGGTTAGGGAATTAGTCTCATTTTCAATTTTAACCGCTTTAATCGTACTTCCAACATTGCAGCTTGCCTTTGCAGCCGAGGGCTCTGAGCCAGGGCAGTATGTGCAGCGCAAAGTGGAGATCTGGAACCTGTTTTTTAAGATGATGACTATAGCATTTACCGTGGGTGCAGTGGTGTCTGGCACACTGATCTGGCTTGTGTGGCGATTCAGAGAGTCGCATCCAAAGGCAAGGCCAACCAAATACGAAGAAAAAGGTGAATGGTAAATGGGAGAGCACCACTCAAACTGGCCTGAATGGATCTATATTGGTGTGGTAGTTGCACTCTTGGCATATGTGGGCGCAGAGGCATGGAACGTAGAGCGATTAGTAGAACACGCACCGGCTGAGGCCGAAGTCATCAAAGTCACAGGCCAGCAGTGGTTTTGGACCTTTGAGCACCAAGACGGAACAAAGGAGGTAGGCGAGCTGCACGTAAAGAAAGGCAAGCCATACAAATTTGAGATAACTGCCAAAGACGTCAACCATGCATTCAACATTCATGATTATGTCGTATTACAGGACGCAATAGTCGGAAGAATAAACACAGTCTGGTTCGCTCCAGACAAAGCAGGCGAGTACGTCATCCAATGCAGAGAGTACTGCGGACTGCTTCACTACAACATGAGGGCAACACTTTACGTGGAGGAATGAATTGATAACTTTAATAAAAGATGCACAGGTGAGCAGCTAAGATGGTACTAGAGCTTGCAAAACCACGCCCAATTTGGCAGATAATGTTTTCAACTCACCACACAGATGTGGGTCTGCTATATCTCATCTCATCATTGACTTTCTTCTTTTTGGGTGGGGCGCTTGCTTTGGGCATAAGAGCAGAGCTGTTCTTGCCAGGATCGCAGATAATTTCGGATTCTATGACATTTAACAGAATGTTTACCGTGCATGGAACTACTTTGATCTTTTTGTTCCTATTGCCATTTGCATCGGCAGTTGGAAACTATTTCGTCCCAATTATGATAAGATACAAAGACATGGCATATCCAAAACTCAACGCAGTCGCATTCTGGATGATCCCGCCAGCTGGTGCACTCATCTGGCTTGGCTTTGCAGACTTTACATGGTA
>JBKBQK010000157.1:0-2869 GCA_046292705.1 Candidatus Nitrosotenuis sp.
CCATCCTGGAGGGCTTCCAGATGAAGCGATGAGGGGGAACGCAGATAGATTGAATCCGCTAAACCTCAGAGTGCATGGAAGCAAGTTGGTCAGCGTTTAACTCCCGCTGATGCAACAGAACCGTGGATATTTTTGTGGATTTTTGAATTTTGGAAAAAAGCAGTTTGTAATATCTTAGTCATTCCCTTGTTCTTGCCAGGACAAGACTTGCCGCCGGATTTGTCCTCGCATGTCTTGTCATCGTACATGTAGCCAACATCCTGCGCAAATGCAACAGGAACGGACGGAACAGCAGCCGCAAAAATGGCTATGGCACAAAACGCGATCAGCCAGATCTTTTGATACTGTGTCATCCTTCTCGTACATCGTATATCAAAATCACTAAAATAATATGGTAGCACTTGAACCTTAACTTTGATAATCAGGCTCATATCAATAATATTGATGAACAAGACGCGCATTACGGCCTCGATACTTTCAATGACTTTGCTGGTCTTGTTGCTTCCCGCAATGGGTGAACAGTATGAAAGTCATACACACTACGCCATGGAGTTTGTTGATCTTGCATCACCACTGGTACAATTCAGGTCAGATGTGCCAGCAAACATGGTTCAGTGTGCTGAAGGACTTGAGCTGATAATGAAAAAAAGCAACGGCATGCCGGCTTGCGTCAAGCCCACTAGCGTGCAAATCCTAATTGAGCGCGGCTGGGGCATACACGTACTTCCAGACCGTGATGGTTCGGATAACAACTCTGACATGTTTGCAATGGGCGGGGAGTTTGCAGTAAATACTGAAACAGTAGTTTATTTTGAGAATTACACTGGATATTTGGCAGTCCCAGATGCTGAAGGCAGCTTTCCTGGAATCGTGATGATTCATGAGTGGTGGGGACTCAATGATAACATAAAGGACATGGCAGAAGAGCTCGCATCACACGGGTATGTGGTTCTTGCAGTGAACCTGTTTGGAAAAGAAGCTGCAACAACTGCTGATCAAGCAAGGCAGCTGGTATCTGCATACGACCAACAAGCGGGAATCGCCAACCTGAATTCAGCAGTAGACTACCTTGAAGCCAACTATGGTGTAGAAAAAGTTGGCTCTATTGGTTGGTGTTTTGGTGGAGGCCAGTCACTCAATCTTGCACTAAACAACCCAAACATGGATGCAACTGTGATTTATTATGGCAGCATCACATCTAACAAGGAGAGACTAGCCTCAATTAAGTGGCCTGTCCTTGGCATATTTGCAGGCCTTGACCAAGGAATTCCAGTAGAATCTGTAAAGGAATTTGAAAAGTCGCTTGACGAACTTGGCATACCAAATGAGGTGTACATATATCCGAACGTAAACCATGCGTTTGCAAATCCGTCAGGAGACAGATACGCCCCAGAGGAAACAAAGGATGCATGGCAAAAAACAATCACATTCCTCAATGAAACATTACAATGATTTTAGGAATTCCGGATATTTTGTTTCTTCTCTAGTGACTCTTCTTTTGCAAGCATTTCTTCTCTGATCTTTTCGTATTTAGTGCAGCCGTAGCAGACTTTGTTAATGTTGTCATCTTCATATCTTGGAAGTTTGCCATTTGTGTCAAAATATGCTTGCATGTTTGCATCCGTGAACTGGTATTTTATGTTCAGGTCTGAGACTAGTTTTATCATCTCGGCGCGTGTCATGGAGGCATACTTGAGGTACTCTACACGTGCTTCTAAGTATGTGCCGCCGCTTTGCAAAATTGCTTGTTTTGCCTGATTTGCAAGCTTGATCTTCTCATTCATATAGTCAAACTGATCCCAGAAAAACGCATTATGGGTAGCATTGATCCCTGCGACAAATCTGGCAAACGCATTACGCGGTGTGTAATCTTCATACTTTTTATTAAATGAAGTAAGCTCTTTTTCTAATGTCTCCTTCGCAATCCTTCTTTGTTCTTCGATAAACTTTTCATGTTCTGATTTTTGTTTCTGCTCATTTTGCATTTCTGCTAGGATCTTTTTTGACTGCTCTATTCGCTCAAGGATCTTCATGGCAGTAGGATTTTTCATTATCTCTTCGCTGCCTGCTATGGTGATTGTGTCTATGTTTTGTTGCACAGTATGGGCAAATACCGCTGTAGAACCAAGTGATACGGCTGTCACAATAAATAACAATGCCATACTTAGCGTGCTCAGTATTTTCCCAAATCCACGCATGTGTGGTCTCTTTTTATCATCTAAATTAAATATTGCGTATCATTTCTGCTGAAAAGTTAGCACCACCAAGTTCTCTTTCATTTTTCACTTAATCAATACTACAGGACAGTGAGCGTTTAACGCAATACTTGTCGAGACGCGGCCAAGCATCATCTCCTTTGATTTACCATGTCCATGCGTTCCCATTACGATGTAGTCTATTTTCTTTTGCGTAGCAAGCGATATGATAGATAACGCGGTATTGGTTGACTCCAAAATAATCGCGTCAAAATGTATGCCAAACTTTTTTGCCTGCATCTCAAGTGAGTGAAATATTCTTCTAAATTCAGCATTTCTACTTGTGCTAACTGACCTCTGACGACTAGGAGTATCATTTATCCACTCTGCGTTTTGATCTTCATCAGTTACGGTCACTACTGTGATGTCTGCACCATATCTTCGAGCCAGATCCAGTGCATGTGCAAATGCACGCAACGCGTGTCCAGAATTATCAAAAGGCACCATGATGTGTTTGATGAGGGTGGCCGGAGCTAAGATACAGTTATCCACGCTGGTGCAAATTATCTGACCATGTTCAGTCAATACTTTACTGTGTTGCGTCAATCTAAAATAATCCAGTTTGTACATCTTGAAAAGACACAGAAAACACCCATGACAATCAATTTAAGAAG
>JBKBQK010000158.1:0-2801 GCA_046292705.1 Candidatus Nitrosotenuis sp.
ATGGAAACAAGCAATAAAAGAAATGTAATGCGGCGTGCGGGAATTGAACCCGCGACCTTCAGCTTGGGAAGCTGACGTCCTGCCAGACTGGACTAACGCCGCTCGCACAAAACTGCGCAGATATTGGTAAAAATGCTTACTCGATTACAAATGCGAGCAACAAAGCCCGAATCCTTTATGGTCGGGGGTATGTCAGCACCATCACATATATCACTACCAGCACCGCCATTGTTGACATCGTTTCTACTAATTCCTCTGTCTCCTACAATTGCCGTATTGGAGTTAGAACATGTGTTTTACTAAAATTAAAGTAAAACTTTTAACAATGTTTTACCTTCCTTAAGGTATGAAAAAGGCTGTCCGTGTCTCCAGCAAGGGTCAGGTAGTAATACCTGTAGAGATAAGAAGGAAATTCAATATCAAGAAGATGGTTTCCTTTAAAGAACGCGACGGGAAGGTCTACATCGAACCTGTGATGACTATGGAAGATGCTTTTGGTATAGACGGAGAAGGTATGTATGAAGTGGCTAGGGAAATAAGCAGAGCAAGAAGGAAAGAAATAGAACTTGAGGGCTAATAAACTCGCATTTGATGCTGGGGCTATATCACTGTACTATGCTGGAGATAAAAGAATCAAATCATATTTCGATAGTGTGTTTTCGAAAACAAAAATGGGTTTTGTGTCCGAAGTAAACCTTGCAGAATTTTATTACAAAACCGCGGAAAAATTTGGACTGCAAACAGCTGAAACAAGATACAGACTCACTAGAGGATCTCAGATTATAGTAGCCCCTGACGAAATGATAACAAGGGACGCCGCAAAATTAAAACTCAAATACCATGCTAAACTTTCACTTGCTGATTGTTTTGCTATATCTACCGCAGTTAATAATCAGTGCACGTTGATTACCACAGATGCAAGTATAAAACAAGTGAAAGAGGTTACAACTATGCATCTTTCGCTTTAATTACAAATGCGAGCAAGCCCGAACTCTTTAGGGTGGGGTATGTCAAAACTATATTATTATAGTTTTGAGCACAATGAACATTATGGACGCACGTTGCCCAGAATGTGAAAAAGTCGCGATCTTAGATGATGACATGAAGTCTGTAAAGTGTTCACACTGCAGCTTTGAGGCAGACTACGACACATATCTAGAAATTATGAAAGACAAGGCACTCAACATGGCAACAGACTACATCCCAAAAAGGCCAGGATTATAACCTACCAAAAAGAACCCTTGTCTGAGCAGTCAAGATGTGCGCCACATTTATAGCAAATCATGTGACATGCCTGTATGTCAACCATCTTGTTGTTACAGCGAGGACAGATGATCTCTTCTTTCATCCGCATCAATTACTCAGATCAAGTTAAAAATTTTGCCTATAGAGGTAAAAATCCCAAAAGAATTATTAGCTACTCAAAATCCTCGAGTAATACTTGGCAAACTTTAAGCTCACAATATCGGACAAAAAAGGAAAATCTCTATCAAAGGAGCTAAAAGACAAAGAAGCAAACGCTCTGATTGGTCTTCATGTTGGGAGCGAAGTTGACGCCGCAATAGTAGGCCTTGTCGGCAAACTCAAAATTACTGGCGGATCCGATAAATCAGGCATTCCGATGCGAGGCGACATTTATGGCTCTGCACGCAAACAAGTCCTCCTTTCAAAGGGAGTAGGCCTACAAAATGTTGAAAAAGGCCAGCGCAGACGCAGATTAATCAGAGGCAACACTATCTCTGAGGAGATCTATCAGCTGAACTGCTCATACGATGGCGAGCTAAAAATCGAAGAAGCTCCTGCAGAAAACAAAAAGGCATAACTTAAGATATCCGAGTTTTTGAGGTTTTGTAATGCACTGGCGTGAAACTCTTCCAGAATGGTACATAAAAAAATACGGCTATCAACCATGTGTTAACATCGGCACCGCAGGACACGTAGATCACGGAAAGACCACACTAATTCAGGCACTCACCGGTCAGTGGACCAGCGTTCACAGCCAAGAGCTGAAACGTGGAATCACAATACGGGTAGGATATTCTGATGCCGCCTTCTACAAATGCAAAAACTGCGAGCCACCACTTGGCTATTCTACTACACCCAAGTGCCCAAACTGTGGCAAAGAAAGTGAGCTGTCCAGAGTGGTAAGCTTCGTTGACAGTCCAGGTCACGAATCACTCATGGCAAACATGCTTTCCGGTGCAGCACTCATGGATGGCGCACTGCTTTTGATTGCGGCAAACCAAAAGGTTCCACAACCACAAACAAAAGAACATCTTTTGGCATTACAAATTCTCGGCATACAGCAAATCGTAATAGTACAAAACAAAGTAGATCTCATCTCATACAAAGAAGCAATGGCAAACTATGCCGACATTACAAAATTTGTCAAGGGCACTAAAGCAGCAAAATCACCAATCATCCCAATATCTGCACAATCCAAGTTGAACATAGATGCCCTCATTGGTGCAATCGAAGAGGTCATACCGACCCCAAAGAGAACAGAATCAAAAGAACCGATAATGCACGTTCTAAGATCTTTTGATGTAAACAAACCAGGTACCCTCATCAAGGATATCAAAGGCGGAGTGATTGGTGGCAGCCTGACTCAGGGCACCTTCTCAATAGGTGAAGAAATTGAGATAAAACCAGGCATCTTCAACTCTAGAAAAAACACGTATGAACCAATTCGAACGCAAATCGTCTCACTTGGGACAGCAGCAGGAATAGTAGATAACGTCAAACCTGGCGGCCTAGTAGCAATAGGCACAAAACTTGATCCATCGATGACAAGAAGCGAC
>JBKBQK010000159.1:0-2800 GCA_046292705.1 Candidatus Nitrosotenuis sp.
CTGCTTTAGGGAGGCAACAGAAGGTCTCTACGCGGGAATCGAAGTCCAACTAACAGATGATGCAGCAATTGCCATTAGAAAAATAACAAGGCAGGGCTGCAAAAGGTTTGCAAACTCGGCAGTGTCTTGGGCAAAAAAGTACAACATGAACAAGCTTGTGGCAATAACAAAACGCAACATACTCAAAATCACCGACGGAATCTTCCTAGATGAGATGCAAACGGCAGCAAAGGCAGCACCAGGGCTTCAAGTGCAAGAGCTATATATTGACAACATGATGCAGCAGCTGGTGGTAAATCCATCCCAGTTTAATGGTGCAGTCCTTGCAAGCACCAATCTTTTCATGGATATAGTATCTGAGCTCGCATCAGGGATAATAGGTTCAATAGGGCTGGTGTATTCATCGAATATGGGAGATAGATATGCAATGTTTGAAGCAGCGCATGGAAGCGCCCCATCCTTTAAGGGCCAAAACAAGGTAAACCCAACGGCAGCAATATTGTCTGGCGCATGGATGGTCGAATACCTAGGTGAGCCGCACATCAAAGATGCGATATTTTCTGCAACCGAACAGGTCATCAACGAAGGAAAATACGTAACATTTGACATTGGTGGAAGTGCGACTACAACTCAGATGACTGACGAAATCTGCAAAATAGCAAAAACAAAGCTACACAAATAACTTGAAAAAAGTTCTCGGTTTCAGTAGAACTTTACTGTCTTAATGGAGAACCAATTAATTCATTTGAATGACTAAACACTTAAACATCGTAGGCGGAATTGAACCCTCACATCTATGGTGACTCTCCATAAGGTGAGTCCAACTAACCATCCTATGGGACTGACAATTAACAAATTCTAAAAATAGTTTTAAGCAAAGTTTTTTGTAGCTTCTACTAGAAGCAATTCTTCAAAAAATAGTTTTTTCTTTGCACGTATACTGAGCGAAAAACCAAGTGACTCTGTACTTGAGGCCAACTTTTCATAATTTGCAAGCGATGACGTAAGATACAATATTTTGCCCCCCGGCTTTACGCACACATTGGCAGATTCAATTATTTTGTACGGAATAAGGAGTCCTTCTGGGCCGCCATCGACTGCTTTGTCGACTATTTCATCTGATGGGAGATACGGCAAATTGCAGACCACCAGATCAAATTTTGCACCAAGTGCGGATGCGCCATCACAACAAACCGTATTCTGAGACCTGTGCTTTTGGCCTTTAAGAGACGCAAACTCTACATCAGTTGCAACAACTACCTCAAAGCTTTCCTCTAAAATTCTTGCTAAATAGCCAGATCCTGTCCCAATCTCCAAAGCCATCTGGCCTTTCTCATTTTTGATGTGCTCTGCTAAAAAGAATGTGTCTTCTGCGGGAACATAAGTCTCAGGCAATTTGTCTTGCAATCTTGATTATCTCGTCTACTGTCAGCTCTTCTAGCCTTTTATCTGATTGCATTTTCTTGCCGAATTTTTTGAGTATGTTGCCCACAGTTTTCCTCTTATATGAAAACAGCTTGTTGACTGCATCGATAACTTCGGGTGGGATATTTTTTTTGTGTTTTAACAAGAGCACCACCGAGTCCACCTTAGGTGGGGGCTCAAAGTTGTTCTTGTTTACTGAAAGCACCTTTCGCATTTCAAAGGAGTGGTTTGCAATGACTGCGACTGCGCGCGTTTTTTTGCCAATAAAAAGCAGCTTTTCTGCGAATTCCTCCTGGACCATTATCGCGGCACATCTAAATTTTTTTTGTGCAAGCCATTCTATTGCATTCTTGCTCTCAGAGTATGGCAGATTTGATACAAAGACATCAAAATCTACATCAACTTCAAATCCATCGCCGTATACCAACTCAAGATTTGGAATCTGTGAAAACTTTAGCATGGCATCAGAATATAGCTGCCCGTCTTTTTCCACAGAGACTACGTGTCCTGCAGCACTGCACAAATAAGGAACAAGAATACCGCGTCCAGTCCCCACCTCAAGGACGACATCTTTTTTTGTGATGCCAGCAGAGTCAACTATTTTTTTTGCAATATTTTGTGATAAAAGAAAATGCTGCCCAAGCCTTTGCCTTTTCATCGCTTGACAAAGAGTGTTACCTTTACTTCACCTGTAATTTCGTCCATGATGCGCTCAACAATCTGTTTTTGCGGCTCCTTGAGGCCTACTCTGGACTGCAAGTCGTTGAAATCAACAAACCTTTGCCTTTCGCGCTCCTCAAGTATCGTCTTCATGTACGTCTTACCAATCCCAGGAATCAGCTCTAGTGCGTGAATTCTCGGCGTAAGTGGTTGGGCGTTGTTGATGTAGTCTACGAATCTTTTTTCGTTGTTCTTTACTATCACATTCACAATGTTTCTAAGCTCGCTTTGGGCCGCAGCTGAGATGCTGTTGTAGTCCAGCTTGCCAAGAACCGACATTATCTTTGTGCGGCCTTCCTTTCCAATGTAGATGCGCTCACCAATCTCAAATGTGGTGTTTGGCATGCCGAGCACTTCAAGCAACGTGAGTCTGTCTTCGCCAATTGCAGTAATTATGATCCCTTCACGTCCACGTACCGTAGTGGATTTTCCGCGCGTGACATAGTCTAGGACATATGCATACTCTTCATACTTACGTGGTGGGCTAGGACTCCTTTCCAAGAAAAATCACTTTTGTATTCTAAGAGTTCCCCTTGAGAATCTGCAGAATTTTTTCTAGCGTTTCAGCAAGGATTAGTTTTTTCCATCCGAACGTAAATGCCCTTAGCTCTGCAAGCGAGCTTGGCATTATGTTTATGATCTCGACTGCCTCTTC
>JBKBQK010000160.1:0-2782 GCA_046292705.1 Candidatus Nitrosotenuis sp.
GATCTCATTACCTCCCGGAAGCCAGATGACTGGACAAATACGAGAGGGCCCAGCAGTTGCAACAGGAAAAACAATCCCGGTAACACTCAACTTTGTCGAATCTTCCGATTTTAGAACACTGGCATTCAATGCACTTCCAGGAGAGGAAGGCCACAACCCAGATATCATTGCCAATGTAGGCGACAAGATCGAATTTACAATAACCAACAAGGGCAAGTCATTCCACGCATTTGGTGTAACTCCGGCAACCGAAGGATTTGGCGATATTCTTGCAGGAACCGAGGTAGCAAGCGCAAACAACCCCCTCAAGCCAGGCGAAAGCGGCTCATCGGCATTTATACCAACAAGTGAGGGCACATTCTACTATATCTGCACCGTCCCAGGACACAGAGAGTTGGGAATGGTAGGTAAAATCATTGTCGGACCAAAGGGGGCAGCACCGCAAGCCGCAGCACCAACCGGTGTTAGCCACAACTTTGATCTAAAATTTGTCGAGTCCTCCGACTTTAAGACTCTCTCATTTAATGCACTACCAGACCAAGAAGGAAGCAATCCAAAATTCACGGTAAAATCAGGCGACTCTGTCACATTCAAGGTAACAAACACAGGCAAGTCATTCCACTCGTTTGGCATAGTGTCAAATGTGGACGATCCAAATTCCGTTGTGTGGAATTCTGCAATCAAGTCTCCAAATAATCCTATGAAACCAGGTGAGGCAGGCGAAGTTACATTCACCGCTGGGGCCCCAGGCACCTATCATTATATCTGCACAGTGCCAGGGCATGCCGCACTGGGAATGCAAGGCGAATTCACAGTAGAATAGCTTGTTTCTAAAATATCTGTCACTTGCATCGCTTGTAGTTTTGTATTCGCTTATGTTCATCGGCGGATATGTGTCTGCTGCAGGACTTGGGCTTTCCTGTCCTGACTGGCCACTCTGCCCAAATGGCATTTTGCCTGATAACGAATTCCTAATAGAATGGATTCACAGATTTATTGCAGCAACTACCGGCACATTAATCGTTGCTACTACGATCGGCGTATGGCTCAACAAACACGCCGATAAAAAAATCAAACTTACAAGCACACTTGCATCAGTATTTGTAATAACTCAGATAACTCTTGGCGCCCTCGTAATTGATCTAAAACTTCACGCAGTGCTTGTCGCAATACATCTAGGAATTGGCATTTTGCTGTTTGCGATGACTCTACTTACTACGATCTTTGCCTTCAGGCTGGCCAAAACTACAATTCAGACTAGTGCCTAGCCTTTCTGAGCCGTGGCAGATAGATGTAGCCCACAACTATTGCAAGGCCTACTGCTCCTGACACTATCACATAGATGAAGATATAGCCAAAGGGACTTTGCGTGCTCACATTGAATGTGTGAGTAATCACTTTGCCTTCCGCCTCATACAAGTCGACCCTAAATATGTGGTTTCCAGGCCTCTCAAAGACATAATCATAACTCCAATGCCCGCCTTCGATGGACCGTGGCGGGATGCCGTCGACTTGGACATCGTCATAAAAAATTCGGATGCCTGCTGTAAACCGTGGAACTTCGTTTAGGTCTAAATCTGTGACGCGCAAAAGTATTCTGGTTTTTTCGTTTATCTGCGGTATTTCTGGATCTGTTGCGATCTGGACTCGGTTGTCGCCGATGGTCGATTCGGCGGAATTAAACAAAGAATGAGCTGCTGCTGGCTGGACGAAAAAAACCGACATTATCAGAAATGCAAATAATGCTAGCTTCACGATCAGAGTCGGCGACGATCCAATATATGCAAACTGATTTTTTGCGAAAAAGGTCAAAAGCTTTAAATGCTGACTTGAAAAAGAGCCAAACGTTGACTACAGTTAGAAAGACAATCGACATCAAAGCCCCCGTTGACACAGTTTTTACGTATTTTGCAAGACCAGAACACGTCTCAGACCAGATGACGGAAAAAGGCGTTGCAATGACTGTGATCCCAATGGATATCAAAGACGGTATGGGTGTTGGTACCACATTCAGAATTGTAGGTGACTTTGGCGGAAAACGACTAGAGTGGGACTGCGAAACAACCGAGTTCGTCAGAGAAAGAAAGATCGCAGCAAAAATGATTAGCGGACCATTCAAGAAATGGGACATCACAACAGAGTTTACTCCAAAATCTGAGCGACTCACATCAGTTACCATGACGGTAAACTATGAGATGCCATTTGGACCACTCGGTGGATTCCTAAGCAAGATCAAGTTTGCCAAGACTGCAGAAAAGGGAATGGAAAGCGCTCTATACAAGGTAAAAGGCCTACTCGAAGGAAACGGCTCAATTCCAGTATACATCACGCTTGAGGCATACCAAAAACTTCTCGAAGAGAAAAAGAAGATGAACAATGTGCCTGTTTCCACCGTGCTTACTGCGATTTTGGAAAAATACAACGAAATCAAAGCCAAAACACCAAACTAAATTATTTTACGTGCGCGAGCGGAAAAGCCCAAACCTTTTAGGGTCGTGAGTGTGTCAGATCACGCTATGATTTTATAACGACGCATGGGCTTTTTGCTCTAGGGTCTATGGCTCAGCCAGGTAGAGCGAAGGACTCTTAAAACTTGGAGACATCCTTATGTCGTGGGTTCGAATCCCACTAGACCCGCTCTTCACGGTCTCGGCGCGTCCTGTTTTTTGACGACGACTTTTCCGTTTGGCAATAATCCAACATATTGCCATCCTTCCTCGATTAGTTTCTCCACTTCTTCCGGAGTTGCAACTTTCTGCCTTCCTGCGTTTTCATCAGACAA
>JBKBQK010000161.1:0-2772 GCA_046292705.1 Candidatus Nitrosotenuis sp.
GGATTATATTGTCTGCGCCGCGTTTTTCGACGATACGACGGAGATATGAAGCATGGCTGTATTGTGCGCCTGCGTATCCATCTCTTAAATCATAATGAGCGTCAAAAACGATGTATGCTACATCTTTTGGAAAATTTGTGTATGTACCATAAGTTAGTGAATGCTCACCACCTAGAATTATCGTCATGTTTTCGTTTTTTTGTAACGCGCTTGTAATTTTTCCTACCATGTCCAGCATCTCTTGCACATTTACTGTGTGTTGCGTATTGCCCAGATCTTCTATGTTGACTGATTCTAGATCTATTCCAAACTTTGGTTCGAATATCTCGATATTGTTAAATGTGTTTCTTATTGCGTCAGGGCCAAATCGTGTCCCTGGTTTGTATGAATGTGTTGAATCAAATGGAACACCAAAAATGGTTGCTGCAGGCTTGCCGTCCTCGTTTGGAGATATGATTAATGGACTTTTATTTAGATACAAATCAAGATAGCTCATCTTCTAAACTAGTCCAGAAAATACTGCAAATTAAATTGTGAGGATTTAGATGCGGTTTAATTCTAGAATTTTATTTGTTGTGTCTTCTTTGATTATTTGGTCAAGCCATTCAGTAAGCATTGAAGAATTGAATGGTTTTTGAAGCACAGTAATATTTTTGGTGTTGCCAAGCTCATCTAATTTTGATTCGACCTCGTCGCCAAAACCCGTTATAAATAGAATTTTCTGTTTTGGTCTTATTTTTAAAATCTCTTTTGCCACTTCAAAGCCAGTTTTTTTCGGCATAGAATAGTCAAGTATTACCATGTCAAATGGCATCTTTTTGGATGCACTCTGATATGCCAAAACACATTCTTCCCCATCTAGGGTTATCTTTACTGAATGGCCACGTGCTTCGAAAATTTGTTGATAAAGTACAGCATACGCGATACTGTCCTCTGCGACCAAGATGTTGAGGCCCAATTTTATCTAGATGAACTGCGTAGACTGTCTTATTCTAGTTTAACATGTTTGGTTTAAACAAACAACCATTACGCAACGCATGTCTCACACCATTATTTGCGGTCTTTTTGAGAGATGTAAGGCAAGGTTGAGCTTTGCAAACGGCTTGTCTTTAGTCTGCTCTTTTATTTCTTTAACAAAGTCATCAAAAGTGATTTCATGAATATCTCCTGTCTTTCTGTCCCTTACCGAGAGGTTGGTTTTTCCTATTTCTTTTTCACCTATGACTAAGCTGTATCTTATCCACTCTGTCTCTGCATCCCTGATTCTCTTGCTCACACTTTCGTTTCTATCGTCAATGTCGACTCGTATATCGTGTTGAGTGAGTTTTTCTGCCAACTCTTCACAGTATCTCAAAAATTCCACTTTGAGCGGGATTATGCGAACCTGGGTTGGCGCAAGCCACAAAGGAAGTTGTGCCTTTCGACCTTCCTTTTGATCAAGTGCTGCCTTTTCCAATAACACATAGATAACACGCTCTATTGCACCACTTGGCGAATTGTGTAAAATTATCGGATGATGCGGAGTGTTGTTTTCGTCAAAGTATTTGATTCCATATCGCACCCCATTTTCGACATCGATTTGGTCTGTGGACAAGGCCGATGCTTTGCCCAAATTGTCCACGTAATTGAATTCCCATTTTAGAACAAAATAGAAGAACTTTTCCTTCCACATCTCAACAAGCACCGGTTTGCCAATCTTTTTGACTAGTTCCTCTATGACGTCTTTGTGTTCATTGTAAAAATCCTCAGTGAATCTAATCGCCATTTCATAATCCGACTCATCAATACCTATTTCTTTGAGTACAAATCGTGAAAGGTCAAAGCGTTTTCTGATTTCTTCTATTGCCTGAGGAATGTTTGCACAAAATGCGTGACAGTCAGGCATGGTAAAGGCGCGCAATCTCCGCAGGCCCACAAGTTCGCCTGATTGTTCCCTTCTAAAGCTGTATCTCGTAAGTTCGTACAGCTTCATTGGCAGATTCTTGTACGATATCTGAAAGTCGTTTGCCATAAGAAACTGGCCAAAGCATGCAGCGAATCTCAAAAAGAGCTGTTTTCCTTCAGAATTGATGTTATACTGCCTTGCTGGAAACCTGTTAAAGTAACTCTCCATGCTTGGGTGATGTGAGTCATACATTATTGGGGTCTCCACTTCCAACCCTCCGTAGTTTTTAACTTCATCAGTAACAAATCGTTCAAGAAGAGATTTGATCAGCCTGCCGTTGGGATAAAATCTCATGTTGCCAGAATCGGAGGCCGGCTCATAATCTGCAATTGCCATTTTTTTCATGAGTTTGACGTGTGGTGGTGGTTCATCGACTGCTCTTTTCTTTGCCGCTTCGTATTTTGATAAAATCTCTAATTTTTTGTGCTTCACAAAATTGAATTTGTCAATTTCGTGCATAGTCCCGTCAGGTGTCATGATGTACCAGTATGAGCGTATCTTTGATTCAGATTTGAGTGCCTCCGACGTTTGTTCTTCGTGGTCGTGGCCTTCCTTTGTTATCACTTTGGAGCTTTCGGCAAGTGGGTGTCCTTTGACCTTCACATTATATGATTTGGTCCATCCAAAAGGCGCCCTTGATACCTCAAATTCTGATGCAAGCGATTCCATTTCCTTTAGCAAATTGAGTGCAAGTGTTGGCGATGCTAGATTTGAGCTTAGATGTGCATAGGGGTACAGAAGAAGTTTTTTGCAGCCGATTTTTCTCATGCTGGTTTTTATTTCAGAGATTGCCTTCTTTGCAACATCCAAGTCGTCGCCTTCTTCGA
>JBKBQK010000162.1:0-2730 GCA_046292705.1 Candidatus Nitrosotenuis sp.
CGGGAACAGTTATTGATGAGCAGTCAGGAGAGGTGTACGATGTCAAAGGATAAGGGGCGAACTGATTCTAGGATAACACAAAAAAATAAAAAATAAGGAAAGCCCTTATTGGAAGGGATCGATGAAAGGACAGTTCACTATATGATCACTGTCCATTGGGCGTGCAAGCTGAACATCAATTTTTCCAGCACTTCGTAGTGCATTGATATCCCCAATTGTCTCAAGTACTGATGCACTTGAAGGGTCTTTCCAGCCAATCATGAATATTCTCCACATTGGAGAATAGTTCTGATCACCCGGTGCAGCCGCTGCAATTCCTGCCTGGAATCCCATTGGTCCTGAGCCCTTGAGCCCATTCATGAATTGGAACAGATCCACTGCAGCTGAATTTGCAATCAGTTTTGCAGATGTCGGTGAGCTTGCTACACCCATCATAGCAGCTGGCATCTCTGGTGTTGCGTCAGTAACAATATAGTAGATTGTTCTCCCGTCTGGGCCCCAACCTCTATGCGCAACAAATGTCACGGTCATTTTTTTGGTGTCAATGTCGAGTACTTGTTGGCCGCCGTATGGGGTCTCATCAGTCAGGGTCTTGTCTTCTTTTACCGGTAGCTGACCACCAGGCCACATTATCTGAGGCATGTTAATCACTACTGGAAGCTCGGTAAGTGTAACCCTGCCGTCTTTTTCTGCCTGCAAAATTGCCTCTTCAGAGTCTAACAACTCTGCGTCTCCATTCCATGTGACATGGATATGCGATGTCAATGCGCTGTATGTTTTTGGTTGAGCAGGAGTGCTTGTAAAGACTTCTCCTTGGAATCCGTGTATTCCGTCACCTTTGATTCCATTTGTAAAGATGTATGTCTTTGAGAGTGCAGTCTTTGGAGTGTTTGCAAGAGGCGGTGCAAGTTCTACTTTCCAGCCCTGATTTTTTGTAATAATATCTGCGTGACTTTGCTCGCTAGAATCCGTTATGATATAGTAGACTGGCTCGCCATTGTACCAACCCTTGTGAAGTGGAATTGTAGCTGGTACGCTTGCGCGTGAAAGGCGCAGAGCCTGCTCAGTTTCTTCAGCCCCGGCTGGTTGCGGAGTCTTTGTTGATGGTTTTTCTGTTTTAACTTGGGTCTTTACTGCTGGTTTTTCTACAGCTTGTTTTCCGCCAGAAATCTCAGAGCACAGCTTGTCACCACATATAATATGATCAGTCTTTGAACCATACGATTTTGTGCCTACACGTGATGGAGCATCGTTTCCTTTGCTTTTTACCGCATCGACCTCTTGAAAGTTGTTTGTCGTTAACGCCACTGTAAACAATGGCAAAATTAACAACAATGCAACAATCTTTGACTTGTCAGTCATTGAATAGTAATCGTATGAAAAACCTATAACACTGATCTAAAACGCTTCAAGTTTATTTTGAATGATTCAACTTTTATTTTTTATACAAAATTTTGTGTTAATTTGTGCTTTGTCGACCAATTCAGCCCCTATTCCTGACCAGATGATCTAATTTCCTGCACCAAACAAGCTTTGGAACTGATCTCCCCTGACTAATCTATTACTGTGGTTCCCGGTTGCGGCATCTTGTTTTGGTATGCCTCGTATGGGGTCTCTATCTTTTTTAGATTCAGCGACATGTGGGGCCTTTTGTAGTTGTACCGTTCCATTTTGTTCTGTACAGTTCCAAAAACCGCTCGATTTTGCCGTTGGTCTGTGGGTGCCTTACCCTTGAGAGCCTCTGGGAGATCCCCTGCTCTATGAGAAACGTCTCAAAGAGGGTTTGCGCCTTTTGTCTTTTCTCCTGCCTCGGTCGCATAAAACTGGGAACCCCTACAGAGAGGATGGCAGCCGGTTTTCCGTATTTTTGTATGGCTTCTTTTAGCACCTTTACTGCGTTTTCCGATGTTGCGCAATCAAACCATAGGACGTGACAAATCTGGATGCATCATCAAGGTAAGCAATCAGCCATCCCCTGCCAGCCAGGTAACTCCAGTCGGTGTGCCACAGCGAGTTGGAGTAGGTGAGCTCGTATCTGATCCATTTCTTTTTGTGCCGCTTTTTGGGCTCATCGGATGCCAGATTCATCTGCAATAACACTTTATGTATGCGGTTGTGTGGAATATGCCTTGCGTATTTGGAATCTAAAATCCGCTCCAAAATGACGGCGCATGGTGCATCATTTTCATGCCATGCCGTGTAGATCAGATCATTTTGTTCCTGTGTTGGTGTGGGCCTCCTTGCCGGTCTTTTGAGTGCAGGTATGGCCTGCGATTGTTTGTATCTGGTTCACAATATCTGGACCACAATATCTGCACCCATCTTCCTGATACCTTCATGGTATCCACTATGGATGGTTTGGCGTGCCTATTTGCTTTTGTTTGATTATCCAAGATATCTTGAGTGGATCAAGCTTTGCCATTATATGATAACGTCTGCCCCTGTTTCATACGAATCGTGATCTTAGTCTGTTAGCTAGTGGGTGAAGTGATTTCAGGATAATGCAGTAGGATTGGTACCATCGTATGTTTTGATGCATGTACCTTTCAGATGATGGACAGTGTACAATGCCCGATGCAGTGGAATTCCATTTATCAGCTGAGCGGTATTTTGTTTTCCGCTCACTGCGAGTCTAGGCGTCGCCCTTGTACATGGCAGTAAACCATCGACTCTCAGGCCATACAACAGTATGGAGCTGGCTTGCGCTAGGGAAAAGATTTCGTATAACGT
>JBKBQK010000163.1:0-2690 GCA_046292705.1 Candidatus Nitrosotenuis sp.
CGGGAATTGACGCCTGCAGAGATCACAAAGTGGTCAAGGAAGCAGGAAGAGGCTACCGGCCTTGTCCGGTAGTTCACCGGCTGAACCTGTTGCGAGCACATTGAAGGACATCGAGATCACACTTGAGAGCAACGAGATAAAGCCAAATGTAGAGTTCAAGGGCACAATTAGGGTCAATTATGCAGCAAGGTACGACAGTGTCGTCCTAAATACGCAGATCCTAAACTCAAACGAGCTGATGCTGTTTACTTCGTGCAACGGCAAAAAGCTCAACAACCGCAGCTCAAGGTTGTTTATCTCAAAGGACGTCATGCCACAAAATGTGGCCGAGTTTACCGCGGTGATCACATTTGAGCCGCAGCAAAAACACGACGTCAAGTTTCGCGCCTCAATAATTGAGCAACACAAAGAAGTAGAAAGCGACGTCTTGTTTGCTAAATTCAGCCAGTCTTAGTCTTTGCTTCAGGAGGCAATTCCTTTGGCGACTCTTCTTTTATCTCTGCTGCCTGTTGTGCCTCGATTTGGGGCTCCTGTGCCGGCGGGGGTGGCGGTGGCCTCTTTGCCTCACTGAGGGCGTACCTGTACACGTGGAACATTCCTGCAAACACGATCAGTATGAGGCCTGTCAAGAACAGCGACAGATTGTTGAGGCCGGTTATTGCCGCGTTGTATGCTGCAATGTTTAGGTATATCTGGAATGCGATCAGCCCCACTATGACCCAGTTGAGCCATTTTTGTGAGAGGTTTATCTCGGCTACCTTCTTTGGCCCCTTTTCTTTTCTGAGCTTTGCCTTGCGCTCAGCTTCTTGTGCCATTTTGATCATCATGTAACTAAAGCCGAACCCAAGCGGCACAAGCAGTATCATGACCAAATAAAAGAAGATAGGATCTATTACGAGTCTCTGCACAAGCGGGATGGTAGTATCAGGCGGGATGTAGAATCCCCAGTATGTAGTCACCATTATCTGCGCAATTCCAGTTATTCCAAATGCGGTAATTATGGGCCTGTCCTTCCAGGAGAACTTTTTGTACCTGTCGATAAACGGCGTAAGAAGTAGTGCGCCTATGAACAGCCCTGGCCACAGCACTCCAGTTACGAACTTGTCGTACTGGGTCCTCAAAAATGCGTACAATCCTGTGAGGTACCACTCTGGCACGGTGATGCCAGGCGGCACGGTGGGCTCAAACTTAAAGCCCATGTCTATTGGGAAGACCCCCCCAGTAATTAGGATGGCGCCAGATATTGCCATGACCATTGGCACGTCAAATACCAGAAATCTTGGAAAGTGGACTGCCATGAGGCCTAGCATCACCAGCGGCAAAATGAAGACATGTTGTGCATAGAATCTTAGCACAAAGTCTGTAAAGCCGGATCCGAACATTGCGTCGCGTATGGTGGATCCAACTATTGGGATAGAGTTTGTAAGCGATGCAGCAATGCTGATTGCAAGCTCTGCTCTCTCTGAGAATATGATGTCGTACCCTGTGAACGCCTCAAGGATGGTAACAGTGCCCAGTATGACACCTGTCACCCAGAGCACCTCGTTTCTTATTTTGTATCTTCCAGAAAAATACTGGTAGTACATGTGGAGTATGGCCAAGAGCACCATTGCGTTTGAGCCATGATAGTGGATGTTACGTATGTGGAACCCAAATGGAACCACGTCGTTGATCTTCTGTACGCTGTCCCACGCTCTGTCAAGAATCGGAAAATAATAAAACATCAAAAGTGCACCAGATATTCCAAGTATGACAAACACGATGAATGTGAGCATCCCAAGAAAACCAAATGGGCTGACAAACCTTGATGGGAAAGAGAACTTGACTCCTGTAAATATGGTTCTTTCCAGGCCGTCCCACAGCCAGTAGAAAAAGTTGACTGCTCCTGTGCGCCTACTTAACGAAACGGCCATACCCTACTACTCCATTGTCGTTTGGTCCCCACTTGGCAGGCAGAATCCACAGATCACCTTTTGCGTCCGCCTCCAAGTCCAGCTTTGCAAGCGTGTTTGATGGCGGTGCCTGAAGTGAGGCAGGGCCCGCAAATGCAGTGCCAGTCAGTGGATTGTACATGCTTCCGTGGCACGGGCACTCGCCCCTCTTTCTTCCTTCCTGGGGCCAGTACTTCCATAGGCACCACAGATGCAGACACACCATGCTGTATACTCTAAATGCAGAGACATCGTTTTTTGAGCCACCCAGCTCTTCTGGCAGCCTGATGAATTGCCACTTTCTGAAAGCCTCTTCGTCCAGAACCGGATCACCCGTCCTTGGATATGTGACTACCTCGGCGTGATTTACTGGAAAGGTGTTAACGTT
Source organism: Candidatus Nitrosotenuis sp. (assembly GCA_046292705.1). Lineage (GTDB taxonomy): Archaea > Thermoproteota > Nitrososphaeria > Nitrososphaerales > Nitrosopumilaceae > Nitrosotenuis. Next base: position 2,320 of record JBKBQK010000163.1, read on the forward strand.
TGCTTGTCCTCCGTCAGGCAGAATTACTGGCACCTTTTCTATTTTTGCGCTGTCTGGGTTTGGCATGAATTTGCCCCACGGAACAAAAGGTGCAAAGGTAAGTGCCGTTCCTGCAGCGCCCATTAGTTTTAGAAAATCTCGTCTAGATAGCGTACTAGGAGGAGTACCAGTTTGCGACATTCAAGCTGAATGGTCGGAGATTTTCTTATAAAGTTACCGAGTCAAGAGCTGATTTTTAGTATTTTCTGGATTTTTTTGATCCAGAAAACGCAATAAACACAGCTGTCCCGATCGCAATTGCGCCAGCTATTCCAAGCAGAATCAGGTTGTAGTCAGTCTTTGAGCTGGGAGATGGAATTTGTAGTGAGCTT
>JBKBQK010000164.1:0-2646 GCA_046292705.1 Candidatus Nitrosotenuis sp.
ATCGTAATTTCATCATTTTGCATGGCCGTGGTCATCTCAAAGCTGGTATACTTTACCATCAGACACACTATTGCAGTTTCAATTACTTGCACCGTTGCAATTGTCTGCATATATTTGGCTCCATTTTTTCCCTCGATCGGATAATGCGAATTTGAACTATGATTCTTAAGCCAAACATAATAAGCCACATCAGTCCGAATGATATTTTGAGAGCACATTAATCACTTCGTGCATTGACTTGATCTTGTTTGATTTACATTGTTCTAGCAAGCAGATTCGTTTTTGCAGATCTTGTTGCAGGTCTACATTGAGCGTGTTCGCTGCCATGTGGATCCTTTTGCTCCTACTTATCAGTTCCTCAACTCTTTGCAGACCAAAACCTGATGATTTTGGATCATAGTGAAATATCTCATTTAGTTCTACTCCCTCTGTTTTGGGCATCACTTCCTTTACGCTGACAACTTTCCGTACTATTTTTTTGTCCACACTCTTTGTTCGTGTTATGTGTACAATAAACCACAAAAGCATCTGTTGGCTTGATTTTATGTTGATTGGTTCAGACGCAAGCCTGTTGAGCGCAGACTCGGCGTCGGAGCTGTGAAACGTGGTCAGCCCCCCGTGGCCAGTTGCTGCGCTCTGAAACAAGAATTGTGCTTCCTGCCCTCGCACCTCCCCTACAATTTCAAAATCAGGCCTCATCCTAAGGGAGGCCTTGATGAGATCCATCATATCGATGTGATAGTTTTCTGACTGGTTTATCATGTGACTTGAGCGGGTGAACAATCTTGCCCACCTATAGTGAGGAATCTTCAGCTCAGGGGTTTCCTCTATTGTTAGAATCTTCCACCTAGGGTTTAGTAGCACCGTTAATGCATTGATCAGTGTTGTTTTTCCCGACCCTGTCTCACCCACAATAAGGCCGAATGCCTTTGCGTCCAATAACAACCACAGATACGCTATGGCAAGAACACTCAAGCTGCCAGATTCCAGCAAGTGACCTATGGTAAGTGGTTCTCTTGTGAACTTTCTTATGTCAAGTGTGGGCCCAGGCAACGACACCTCGTTTTCGTATGTTACTGTGATCCTGTCCCCTTGTGGGGTCATTGAATTTACGATGGGAAAGGCCGCCGTAACACTCTTGCCAGTCTTTTGAATGATTTTTTGAATGTATGAGTTCATGGATTGGCTTGTGCCGAATTTGATGTTGGTATCAAGAATGTTGAATTCTGTGTACTTTCTGTGAACGACTCCGACCAACCTGTCGAATCTCTCACATGTGATTTCTTCCACATTTTCGTCTCGCATTGGTACATCCAGTATGCCATAACCTAGAATGTCTCTTAGCAAGTAGTATCTCAGCTGTGAAAACTCGGCATACACGAGACTCGAATTTGCCTGCTCTTTTGCCTCATTCCAGATGTGTCTTTCTATGTAATTCACAGGATCGTCAGATTTTTTGAGTGGCTCAAGTGATAAAAACATCTGCTGCATCATTTTGCTGTACATAGAATGGACTTGGGAAGACATCTTTGGCTCAGAAATAAGGTACCGACCATCTTTTGTGATAAAGACGGAGGCGTCACCGACTTTGTATGACTCTATTATTTTGTAGTAATCAAGATTTGGTATGTGACAGACTACGTCAAAAGATGGTAATGTGTAGTCGTATTCCTTTCTCACAAAAAGGAAAAGAACCGCCTTTAAAAGACACTGGACCGCTCGGCAGCCAATTATGAGAATTTAGAGGCCGCCCTTTACTTTGCGTACAACAACATTATAGTCGTTGATTGGCACTATCTTGACCGTACTAATTGACGATATTCCAGTAGCTATGCATAGCTGTTCTATATCGTGTGCGTTTTTTGCATCAAGGATAATGATCCATTGGTGCTCAAGAACAGACATGTAAAATCCCACCAGCTTTGTTATGTTAAATTTTTTGAGATTGGTCTTTAGTTTAGCTTCTAATCCGATGAACATTTTTTTGCTTTCTTTGTTGTTTAGAGGACAAGAGTCTGGATCGTGCGTGGCAAAGATTCCAAATAACACGATCCTATTGAAAAATCCTAATTTTATTAAGCTTTCAATTAAGTGCAATAGTTTGCAGTTCACTAGTCTAGCTTTTCTGTGTGTGATTTATCGGCCTTTACTGCGTCGTCCAGTCTTTTTTGTATCTTCTTTCTTCGGTTCTCATCGCACTTCCATGAGCAGACATCCCGTTCGACTCCATCAAATTCTTTGCCACAAACAATGCATTTCTTAAGTTTGATTTCACCTACTTTCATACTATATGAGGTTCTTTATTCTAGGTTTAACTAAATTTTTTTAACAAAATGACCATTTTTCTATCTAGTAATGCAAAAATGCTAAAAGTGGAAACACCCACTTATCTGTTAAGCTCTGTCATACTCTGACTCTAAAGGGTTCGGACTTTCCCGCTCGCGCACATAAAACTCACTACATCGTCAAAGGCAGTTGCGTTAGATATTGAATTTCTATGTCAGTCTGTGCTACCAAATTCTCCAAGACTGCAGATTGGATCCTTGAGGAATTTACTTTGTATACTTGAGCAGTAATTGCAAATACGATCGAAAAAACTGCGATCATTGCTGCTCCGGCTATTCCTCCGCTAGGACTATACTGAAA
>JBKBQK010000165.1:0-2638 GCA_046292705.1 Candidatus Nitrosotenuis sp.
TTCCACGAATTAACTGAATATTTTAGTGATTCACGGGTTTCCTCCTCGGTGAGCAGATTGATCACTCCTTTGCGCTGCCTTGAACAGACCACATTTCCCTCCATGTCACACACCCTTACATGCCGGATGTTGTCATCAAGATCCATTACTCTATCCAAAAGATGTTCAAACTCCATATGTCGTATAATAACGTGGAATTTTGATAAAAGACTTGTGTCACTGGTACCTGCTTTTTATTTTTTGTTGATGCTCTTCTCTTGAGTGGTGCAGTCTGTCTTTTTCGTGAATGAATTCTTTCCCACAACCACTGCATTTGACAATGGTTCGGCGGTGTACTCGCCTTGCATGACTGATCAGATCGGCGTAATTTTCGAATTTTTCCTTGCAGTCATCACAGATGTTTTTGTTGCGACTAAACAAACCCAATCCAATTAATTACTCGATTTAACTATAAAAGATTTTTAAAAACTGATTTGTCCTCACTTTTTGACCGTCTTCTTGGGAATGGGCTTGGGCAGTTTTAGACTTTTTTTGACCTCTTTCTTTTTGTCTTCTTTTTTTGCTTTTTCTTTTACCTTGATAGGCTCTACAATCTTTGTGGGATCAAACGAAAAGGATGCGCTGCCTATTTTTACATCACTTGTTCCGTATTGTGCTATTACAGTGTAGGTATCTTTACCCCACTTTGAGGTATCTGATATAGAAACTGAAAATGTGGCATCATCATTTACCGGAACTACTTTGAGAAAGAGAATCTTTTTTGCCGAACTAAGCACGGTGATCTGTAAGTCCCTGCCCTTTTCATACGGTTTTACCTCGCCCGATATCACAATGGGTTCGCCTGCACCATAGATGAGCTTGCTTGTCTTGACTAGGGCAGTGTATGTGCCGGTATTTGCGATTCCTTGTTGGTAAAAATACGCGTAAGCTGTATACGGTGTAATCAATAGTACTAATCCTAAAATGGTAGCCAACAAAGACTTGGATCCACGTTTCATTTTGATGCAGATAGTTACGTCGATTTTCGATAAAAGATTTTTGTGATTATCAAGTAATTAAAAACAGATGCATACACCATACCTAAAACTTCAGGAAAAGCTGGCTAGCAAAGTTGTAACAAAAGATTCGTTTGAATCAATAAAAACAATATGTGCAGTAGACGTGTCGTACAAAAATAAGGCCGCATTTGCTTCTGCAGTATTAGTTGACAAAAAGACATTCCAGGTAGTCGAGTACGTCAACCTCACAAACATAATAACTTCATCCTACGTGCCAGGACTTTTGTATTTGCGGGAGGCTCCTCCCGCCTTAGCGGCTTTAAGATCACTGAAAAACAATTATGAGCTTTTGATGGTGGACGGGCACGGACAGCTGCATCCTCGCAAATGTGGTCTTGCATGCTATCTTGGACTGGCTTTGGACAAACCTACTATTGGAGTTGCAAAAAACCTTCTCTGCGGCAAGATCAAAAATGAGTTTGTTCTAGTCGACGGAGAAATACTTGGCGCTGTCGTAAGAACCAAAAAAGCTGTATTTGTAAGCGTGGGTCACAAAATCAGCCTCAAAACAGCTGTAAATATCGTGGCAGAAATGATAAAGCCAGGTCAATGGCTTCCAGAACCACTACGTCTTGCGGATCTCTACTCAAAAACTCAACGCAAATGATTTTTGAAATTCCACACCACCATCACGATTACAAGCGATGCTGCAAGAATTACTGCAGAAAATGGAAATTCAGGAACGACGTAGACTTCATTTATCCCACTAACGCTTAGGCCGGGAGACAAACCACCTCCAACTACATAGATTTTGTCATTTATGGTTGCGGCCCCCAGTCCGTGACGTGCAGTCTTCATTGGAATGTGTTTTACCCAACCCTTTCCTGGAATGTATTGTTCGTTTTCATTAAATGTTCCAGAATTAGATTCGCCACCAAAGACAAAAACAGTTCCATTCCACGCAGATGCAACTAATCCCCCTCTTGGAGTCGGCATTGGCTCAAGTGTGATCCATCTATCGGACATCGGATCATAAGCCTCATTTGCACCAAGATTGGAATTCAATGTGCCTTTCCTTCCACCAATCACATACATCTGGCCGTTGACTACTGCTGAGGCAAGATGGTCTCGAGCCGTTGGCATCTCTCTTACTGCATACCAAGTATCTGAGATGTGGTCGTATGCTTCGACAACTGGATATACAATATGATCCGCGCCTCCTACTGCATACAAAACATGATAAACAAATTGGACAGTAAGAGCACCTCGAGCCGTTGGCATGTCTGCTCTTCTTGACCAGCTATTCGATGTAGGGTCGTAAATGTACAAAGAGTTTGTTGCAATCCAGTCATCTCTGTATCCGCCCACCACATAGATCTTGCCTTCATGTTCTGCCGCACCTACGTGGTGTAGCCTCTCAGGAAGCGGTGGTGCTGTAGACCACGAGTTTGATGTGGTGTCAAACACCTCTACAAGATTTGATGCTAAACCGGATTCATCAAATCCTCCTATTATGAAGATCTTTTCACCAAGCGGAATGGCTACAATTTCGGTTCTGGGAGTCGGCATCTGGGGCAGTTCGTACCACTGTGCTGATGCAGCCTCAAAAACAAAGCCTGCAACTAAGATGCACAACACCG
>JBKBQK010000166.1:0-2629 GCA_046292705.1 Candidatus Nitrosotenuis sp.
GCCTTCCTTAACGCCTTCATGGAGCCTGCCGTTTTTGTGTCGTCGAGTTTGGCAATATCCGAGTATATTGTGTGGCGTCTTTTTATTGAAGCAGAGATTTGTTTTATCTGTTCGATACGCCTAAACATCGCATCCATGTTCAAGACATCTTGAGGCAAAATTAGTTAAGAAGTGCACACAATGATCTAATACTTTCAAGTCAAGATCAAATGACATAGGCCCTCAGACTAGAATATAAAGCACGCATGTTTTAACAAGCTAGTTTGAAAAAAAAGGGCGAAATTAGACTAGAGTCCATAAAGGCGGCCCACAAATCTGCAAAACCAAAGTTAGCACGGATCGAGGATTATCTTGAAGTGATTGCTGAGCTGGTAGAGCTAAAAGGATATGCGACAACACTGGACGTATCGCGATACATGAATGTCAGTGCCCCAAGCGTGACAAAGATGTTGCAGAGGCTGGATGAAAACGGTTATCTCAAATATGAAAAATACCGAGGCATCAACTTGACCTCCAAGGGGACAAACTTGGCAGATGCCATACGACAAAAACACAGCATACTGCTAGAGTTTTTTGAGATATTGGGAATAGAACATGAAACAGCAAACCAAGATGTAGAAGGTATAGAACACCACCTCAACCCGCGGACGATAAAACAGTTAAGAAAGTTCCTAACCTACTTGAAATCGAACCAAAAGTTTCTTGAGGGTTTTAAGAGTCTTTAACGAATATTTTGATGTCGTTCTTGGAGAAGGCCGAACGCATCAGTAATTTGCCTGCATCGGAGCGCTTTGAAATTTTGATCTTGCCATGCCTGGCTACTCTGGCACTTGTGACGTACTGTCCCTTGACATGTATTTCTGCCAGCGCGCCGTTGTATCTTTTGTTGACTGCAAACAAAAGTGAATTCTTTGATTCTGAAAAATCAAATGAGATACCTCGCGAATAATCAGACGTATAATCGTCGTCTGCCTCTTTTGCTTCGACATCGATGTGGACGTGTAAGATCTTTTCGAGGTCGTTTATTGTAGTACCGCCTTTGCCAATAAGTGACGGGATGGATTCTTTTTTGACTTTGATCTTGATGCTGTTTTCAGACAGGATTTCGATTTGCGGATTTGGATCAAATCTGCGAATGGTCTCTTTGATTTTTTCTGATGCAAGTCGCTGTATGCCCGATTTTGTCTGCTCTGATGCGGCAACAGGTACTATGACGTTTTCTTCGCCAAAGGTGTAGATTTCGTACTCTAGTTCAGCTGTTTCAAAGTCGCGGATCTCAATTACTGGGCGCGCCAAGTCTTGTTCTACCATGCCAGATGGCACCTTCACTTTGAGTTCAAGGTCGTAGATTTTCGAGATTGCACCGTCCTTTACGAATACTACTGTGTCTATTACGCTTGGAATCATTCCAAGTTCTATTTTCCCAATGAATCGCTGTATTGCATCAAGCGGCATGTTTGCGTGTACCACCCCCACCATGCCGACGCCGGCAAGGCGAAGGTCCGCAAAGACTCTAAAGTCCTCACGCTGGCGCACCTCGTCAAATATTGTATAATCAGGCCTAACAAGCAACAAAATGTCTGCAGAGTTTTCAAAGCTGCCATCAAGTTTTGTGTACTGTGTTACTTCGTTGTCTACTTGGAGATCCCTTGGGGACTCGAATGTTTTTACAATCTTTCCTTTTTCAGAGTAAAAGTTTGCGATACTTGATGCAAGTGTACTTTTACCAGAGCCTGGTGGCCCAGAGATTATGATTCCTTCGGCTTGACCTGAGAGGCGACCCATTAGTTTGGCTGAAAGTCCATACTGCTCAAGTGTCATTTTTGTAATTGGGTGCACTATGGTTATTTCGTGTGCCTCAGAAAACGGAGGCCGTGTGATGGCAATTCTGTAATCCTGATACTGTACAACGAGTGCACCTGGCTTTGAGATCTCTATTGTTCCCGCATTTGAGATCTTGGATGCTTCGAGGATCTCAGTAGTTATCATTTCGAGATATTTTTCAGTTAGTACCTTATCTTCTAGTTTGACTAATTGGAATGATCCCGGTTTGCCCTTTTTTGCAAACGGTGAGTTGCCTTCCTTGAGGTGCACACTCATAGTGATCTGATCAAAGAATCTCAAAAATTCTAGGGTCGTAGGGGGTTTTTCTGATTTCTGGTAGTTTACAGAGACGCCTTCTGCTTCTGCAGTGAGTCCTTGCACGTAGTCTGCCGTATACAGAATGGCGTCGTTTTGTTTTGCCACATCCTTGATTATGGCATCAATTCTGCCGTGTTTTGCAAGTCGTATGTCTTCAAGGCTCGGTCTTTGTCCTACAAACTGCAGTGTTATGTTGTTTTCATAGCAGATTTTGTTGATTTTTTTAATTTCTTCCAAGCCCACAAATCCTTGTTCTTTTCCTTGAGAGGCCTGTGATTGTAATTCGTCTAGTACTGCCACAGGTATGATGAGCTCGATATTTTGGAGGTTTTTTGATTCAATTTGTTTTGTCAAGTACCCGCTAATTATCACGCTTGTGTCCACAACTATTTTCGACATAATTGCAAACTTGTCGTCGGACTATTAATCATAACTAATGATAAACTAAACTTTTCATACTAGATTAAAAGTTAAAAGACTGTTGTCC